>CAYGXU010000072.1:0-16441 GCA_964353875.1 uncultured Anaerolineaceae bacterium
ATAGCCTTGAATGGCGCAAATGGGGGGATGAAAGGGGGGTAAAGCCGGACAAATCATGCAGCATTTGGCCATGGGCTGTGTAATCCTGAGGCGATTATGGAAATCAGCCTGAGCAATTACAATTATTCCATCTTACAATCTTCAGGGGTTTGTCAAGTTGGGCTGATTAATCACGGTGAACCACGAATTAGAGCGAATCAGGGCAGTGGCGTATCGTATTGGATTTCAAGCCAATGACTTCGGATAAGGAGAAGGGCCCGGTCGATGCGTTGACGATGATCTTGGATTTGGTGCCAACGGCTTGCTCCTGAGGGATGTGGGAGAGGGACGATCCAACGTTTAGCGATGCTTTTCTCGGTCCCGATGATCTCAGAAAGTAGCCCATCCGAATCGTAGAAGAGGTCAATGGCCAGTCGACCGACAGGAATGATCAAGGAGGGATTGAGAATGGATATTTCTTGCTCGAGGAAAGGGCGGCATAGCGCCTGCTCTCTTTTCGTGGGTACACGATCTCCATGACCTTCTTTAGATTTCCCTGGATAACATTTTGTCACGGAAGTTAGATATTGTTTTGAGCGGAAGTCACCCTCGTCAATGCCGGCATTTTTAAGCCAGGAGAAAAGGCGACTCCCGCTGCCAGCATTAAATGGGCGTCCGGCTTCCACCTCTGTAATTCCGGGCGCCTGACCGATGATCATCACCTGCGCTTCAGCAGTTCCGGAAAAAATTGGTTTTAGAACGATCTCATACCTGGCATCCAGGCACAATTGGCAGGCATAAATACGGCTGTGAAGTGCTTTCAGGTCCATGATGAGTGCTCAGCCATTCATCCTTTTCTCATTGATCTCTTCCCAAGTGCGTTTAATCAGGAGGGCATCTTGATCCATCATTTCAGGGCTTTCACAAAGGATCCGACCACTGCATTTGAATTCTGCAACCGCCCGTAAGAGACCCAAGAAGTCGAAATCTGAATCTTCCAGCATGAGATGGTTGCGTTCTCCTTTGGGGCTGTACTCGATTCCGGATAGGTGGGCATGCAGATTCTGCAGGGCATCATCACCCAACGCAGTATGGTAGCTTGCGAAGATATTCATCCATTCTTCGTAGGAGTTGAGAGAACCATCTCCTGGCCTGGCATGCAGATGAGCGAAGTCGAGGCAGGGCTGAACCCCATAGACCTCCCTGGCCATGGTAAGCGTATCCTCAAGGGAGCCAAGCATCGCACCCTTGCCCATCGTCTCGGGTCGAAGCGTGACAGAATTTCCCATGGCGCGTATTTCCGAGACGCAATCCTGGAGTCGATTAATGGCAATCGTAAGCACATCCATGGGGGATCGATCGAAGTAGGAGCCGGGGTGAAAGATGATGTCCGTCGCTCCGGCCAGATTTCCGTAATGAGCCGCATCCATCAGGCGCTGTCGGCTCTTAGGCCACTCTTCCTCATCCGCATTGAGGTTGATGTAATAGGGTGCATGGATGCTCAAAGCGACATCATGTATCTCTGCTGTGGCCTTGATTTCTGCACATGTTGTCTCCGAGACACGCACTGATCGTACCCAGCCCAATTCAAGGGCACCCAATCCCTGACTCGATAGATGCTGAATAGTGCCTACGGATCCCCCTGGCTTTTTAGGGGTTGATTTTGGAGTGCCTACTGTGCCGAAACGAAAAACTAAGTTTGACAAGAGAACCTTCTCATTCTTCTTGAGATTATGAATATTCCATATTTTACTCCAGGAGGCTTTTTCCTTGGATTTGGCAAAAATCACCCTAGGACTTCGGTACTACTGCCTTGATAGGTCATTGTAAGGTGATTGTAAGGTTTTTGTAAGGCAGGAGGAATAGACTCAGGATGAGGGGATTAAGGTCTCAAGGGTGCAGTGAGAGATTGGGAGGGTCTGATATGAGTGGAAAAAAGGATAGGATGCAGAATCCTCACGGTCAAAGTTTACTCGAATTTGTGATTATGTTACCGTTGATCTTGACAGTAATCTTCATGCTGATTGAAATTGCACGGGTTTTGCATGCCTGGCTTGGGGTGGAGAATGCAGCCAGATTTGCTGTGCGATATGCTGTAACTGGAGAATGGAATAACGAAGATTGTTATTTGCTCTTCGGGGATATTTGTGATGATGAGGCCAAGTGGGAAGCTGCCCGAATTTCCTCAGTTAAGCACGCAGCATTAGCCGGTTCAGCAGCGATTATGCTTAATCAAAGTGCACAGTGGGACGAAGCAGGCTTTTTCAAAGTTACTATCTGTAGCAAACCCGGTATTATTATCCCGCCTTCAGAACCATTTGAATCGTATCAGTGTGTAAACGCTGAGGGGAATCCCTTTCAGTTTGCCGGGGAACCTGGTGAATATGTCGTCATTGTTGTGGATTTTAACCATCCCCTCTTGGTTCCAATTTTCAGCCGGTGGTGGCCGATGCTGCATCTCAGCTCGCAACGAATGGCGCGGGTTGAGGATTATCGCGGCAGGCGTCACATCGCTTTGCCACCGGACATGCCATCGCCCACAGCTAGTCTGACCTATACACCTCTACCGAGCTCTACGCCATCCAATACCCCGACAGCTACGATAACTTCCACACCATCAAAGACCCCAACACCAACCGAGACTCCGGATTGTAGTGTCTACGATCTCCAAAGTGTTTGGGTTTACGATGATGATGTCCGCGCTCTAATTCGCAATGATGGAAAAAATGATGGTTGGCTTACGGGATCCATCCTTGAATGGGCTCCTTATTATGATGATCAAAGAGTGAATTTCTTCAGCTGGAATGGGTCCAATTACTACCAGGGCGATGATTGGAATCCACCTACATCCAATGATCCGATTCCCGCACTTGCCCTCCCTTCTGGTTCGAGTTATATATGGCGGGCAGACTTCGATGGGGTGGCGACCCAGCCCGGTCTCGTAGGTACATTTACTGTCTCACTAACCATCGATTATCATTGTCCTCTTGTTGGAAGTATCACCATCGTTCCTCCTACACCCACAAATGCACCAACCCCAGATTGTGGTGAAATCTATGCTTCTAATGCAATTATTGAGGGGGATGATTTTAGAGTCAGTGTGAGAAATGGGAATTATGTCGATGCTTATCTAACTGGAACGACTTTGATCTGGCCGGATGACCTCAAACCGAATATGTATGTTAATAAGCTAACCTTCGCTAATACAATATATGATGCCTGGGATTACTATACCTCTCCTGTTGTCGCTCCCACATCGAATGTTAATCTTCCCAATCGAACCTCTTTGTGGTGGGAGGCGGATTTTAATAATATGCCTCCGGAGGGACTTTGGGGACATTTCCAAGCAAACTTGACTTTCCAATATCCGCAGTATGGACTTGTTTGCCCGGTGTCTGCCAGTATAGATGCGACTCCTATACCAACAGCAACGCTTACCTCAACCCCGACAATCACGTTCACCCCAACGATCACAAGAACACCAACGATTACCGCCACTCCAACGATCACTCGGACGCCAACAAAGACCTCTGTTCCAACCAAAACACCAACGCCGACTATCACGCCAACGCCAGATTGCAGCAAGCTCCAAGTTAATAATGTTCGTTTCAACGATGATGATTTTGAGTTTAGGATTCGTAATAACAACCCGATGCCCGCATATTTAGAATCTTCCACCCTATGGTGGCCGTCCAGTCAATTTGCTCAACAGGTGTTCAATTACTTCCGTTTCAACAGTATCAGCTATTATACTGTCAGCTCAGATAGCTCCCCTGTTTCTGCATTTGCTCCTTCGATGCTTCTCAATGCTGGCTCTAATCCCTGGTGGGAAGCAGATTTCGATAACGTCCCCGATGGGGGTCTACAAGGTTTTTACCGTGCTTCACTTACATTCGAGTTTCCAGGCTGGGGGACGTGTTCTATCTCTGCCAGTTTGGATGGAGCCATAGTGCCATCATCTACACCGACGCCAACCAGTGGTCCGACACAAACACCAGCAAAAACAGCAACTCCACAACCAACTGCCACAGGAACAGATACAGGAGCGCCACCGGATTAGTCAGGCCTTGCTGAATGGGCGAGTCGCTATCTCTAAAAGTTGCAGGCTTGAAGTCTTTATGAGGATCATGTGCACAGGTGATCATTAAGCTGAGCTGGAATTCTACCAAGCAGATTCCTTCGGTGGGATTCATCTCCTTGATTTGGCGTGTGAATTACAGGAAGGTTTGTATGGAGGAAAATAGAGCAGAAGCTATTCCTTTTGTTATCCTGCTGGAGAGCTGTCCTTTTTGAGTGAACCAGTCTTCGGGGTTGGTTCCCAGGGCAAGGTAAAATGGAAAGTGCTGCCCTTGCCCTCCTCACTTGTAACCCAGATACGGCCACCATGTTGTTCAACGACGGCTTTTGTCAATGCCAAACCGAGTCCGGTGCCCTCGATGGGATTATTAGGATCCCTCACAGTAACCCGACCGCGGAATAAGTGTTCGAAGATACGTGGTATTTCGTCTTCAGGAATCCCAGGCCCATTATCGATAATATTAACCAGGATTTGCTCCTCATCCCACTCAACAGCGACTTCGATAATCCCAGCGTCTTCAGAGAATTTAATCGCATTACTGAGAAGGTTATTGACAACAGAGTTTAATCGACTCGGGTCTCCCTTGATCACAAGCGGTTCGCTGGCAGATTGATAGATGACCTTATGTTGGCGTGCATCCGCTAATGGACGAAGGTCCTCGATTGTCCTTTTAATGATTTCATTGATATCGCAAGGTTCGAGGATCATACTGGTGGAGGTTTCAACGCGGATGGTCTCCAAAAGACCGGTGATTAAATTCGTCATACTGTCTGTGGCGCGTTGCATCATCTGAAGCGCCTTCCGTTGCCGATCGCTAAGGGGAGCGTCAGCAAGTAAATCAGAACCCAATCGAATGGCGTTAAGCGGGTTTTTCAAGTCATGTGCAGCAGTTCCCAACAGTTGAGAGCGCATACGATCGATTTGTTTCAAGGCAGTGATGTCCTGCATAACAGCCACACGTCCTACATCGGTTACCTCGCTGATGGTTGTATAGAGGACACGATCCTTCGGTGTGGTGGTCTCTAGGGTCGTGGGCAGCTTAATCCCCTCAGCAGTAAGCAGGTTCCCAAGGGGGTGATTGGCGAAAATTTCTGAGGCTGGTCGTCCTTTGGCCAATCCAGTATTGATGCGGAAAGCCTGCCCTGCGGCTTTGTTGACCAGGATGATCTTCCCGGAGCGGTCAGTGAGCACCACGGCGTCCACCGTTTCTACCAGGGTGGCTTCCAATCGACTTCGTTCCTCCGTAACACTTTGGAAGAGATGGGCGTTATCGAGTGCGATCGCTGCCCAAGAAGCTACAGAGCTGAGCATTTGTTGATCGCTCTCTCTGAAGACGCCTCGCGGATGGTTAATTGCCTCGATGACGCCCATCATCTCTCCCCTTCTTTCCAGGGGGACGCAAAGGACGGAGGATGTTAATAAACCTGTTTGGCTATCGATTGCGCTGTGATAGAGCGGGTTGGTGCGGACATCGTTAACAATGAGAGGGCGTCTGTTACGTGCGACCCAGCCTGCAATGCCTTCTTCCATGCGTATGACCACATCACGAATCCTCATTTGTCGGCCACCGCTGGCTTTCAACACTAATTTGTCCCTGCTTTCATCGAACAAGAATAGGACACATGCTTCGCACTGGAGCACGCGCTGTGTATGCCGCATCGTATTTTGAAGCGCTGCTTCCAGGTCGAGGTTGGAAGTCATCTCGCGGCCGATGTCCGCAAGCACCTGGAGTTGGCTGGCTCGCGACTCTGCGGTCTCGATACTGATAGCGTCCTGAATGCCAACTGCTCCGATGTTAATAATCGCCTGAGCTAATTCAATTTCTTGTTCTCGAATTTGGCGTCCGACTTGGGAGTAGAGCAGGCGGACCAATCCAAGAGCCTCACTTCGAGTCGCCAGGGGAAAAATAGCTGCAGCGGAGAAGCCTTCTTGCTGGAGCATAGCGATGTCTTTCGGTGTGCCCTTCGGAGGGACAATGCTCAAGGTCGCAGGTTGTAGGTCTGTAAGTACGCGTTGATGCATTGGATAGTTGGGTATAGTATTGGTTGTTTTGGATAGGACGGATTGATGTCCTGACTTATCTGTTTGCTGCTGGAAACGAAGCGCTTTACCGTTGCCATCACCGAAGACCATCACTTCACAACAATCGGCAGAGGTGGCTTTTAAAACATGTATGACTGTTTGTCGAATGGCTTCATCTTTCTCACTCGTACCCGTGATGGTATGGCTGGCTTGGTAAAGGAGAGATAGCCGATGCAGCAGATAATTTTGATTGGCTGTCTGTTTGGCAAAAGTGAGGATTTCCGCTGCCCGGCTGGCGAGGATCTCTACAGTAGCCAAGGCTTCATCTGAAAAAAGCTCGGCATCGTCTTTTGCCACAAAGAATAACCCTATCGTTTTGCCAGTAATGACGCTGGGAGCACAAGCGATGATTCCTGGAGCGAGAGGGAGTCCGAGAGATGCACTTACGTTTCCCGATGAGGCTGCCCGTTTTTCTGTCAAAACGGTTCTTAAAATCGGTTGCTCGGTGCCTGATCCCAGATGCCCCAATTCACTCAAAGTGATGCCATGTGCAAAACGGGGTGTAAATCCTGCCAATTGTTCGTCGTATTCATAGAGTGCAGCGCGATGAGCGTTAAGCAAATTCACGGAGAGCGAGAGCAAATCTATTAATGCTTCCGCCGGGCGGTTGAGATCAAAAGCTGCGATAGCAGCTTTATAAGTAAGAGAGTGCTGGGGTGAGTGAACAACCGACATTCAACAGTTTTCCTTCTTTGGGTAATAGAGTTCTATTTTTACGCATTATGGCATAGATAACCCAACGGTGCAATGTAGTGCTTAAGGGCGGGTGCATTCCATAGAGTGTTGCATCTTGTACTCCCGCAGTGAGAGTTGCGGTGGTGTGGGGCGGCGCAGCCGCCTCACACCACCCCCTACCTCAACACCAAACGGTTTATATAACATCAAATGGAATAGGCCCTTAAGAATTTCAGTATTTCGAAAAATATAAGCACAGAAGGGCAATTTTAGTCAATCAAGTGCCATTAGGATCATTTGAGTCGATCGTTCTGGGACGGTCTCATTTATGCTGGTAACAAAACTGAATATGATGTGCAAAGAATTTTGCTTGCCTCTCAATGAGACCATCTGTATACGCATAATCGCTTAAGGTAAGCCAAGAATACCTTATTCAGGATAGAGTATATCGCAGTTCAAAGCGGATCACCCAAGCAGATCCTCATCCACCCCACCGCTGATTGTCTGACGGTTCACGTCAATACGCTGAAGCGTCCTGACCTTAGATCGGCGCAAAGCTCATGAGAGAAAAATTACGACATGCGCTGGTGCTGAGATATCGCTTTTGGTGGCGGTATCATCTATCCAGTAAATATTCTTATTTTGTCTTCAACCATCGCCTGTATAACGAGGATGATCTCATTTAAATCGGCAATTGTAACGAAAGTTAATCTTATTTGATCCTGTGCTAGAAGAGCGCTCTGATTTTTATGAGGAGAGGCGGCAAGAGGATCAGCAATCCAATCACCACGGCGTTTATACTGGCAAGAAGCACAGCTCCTGCGCCAACGTCCTTCCCAACTCGCGCCAGGGGATGAACCTCAGGGCTGGCCAAGTCTGTCACAACCTCAAGGGCGGTGTTCAGGATTTCTGCCAGCCAGACGATGCAGATGGCAATAGCAATGAGCGCCCAATCGTGCCGTTCTAAGTTTAGCCATATCCCCAAGGCAATGACGGCCAAGGCGACAATAGCGTGGATCCAGGCATTTCGCTGTGTGCGAAGCACGTGCCAAAGTCCAGCAAATGCATAGCGAAATGCCTGGAGACGTGACCTTGCTCGCTGTGGTGTCCTCATGTTGAAGACCTCGGAGAAGTGATATCGCAATCAAGAAGGCGAAGGATCTCATCTTGAAGCGACCACATTTTTTCACCCTCTCTGACATCATCATGGTCATGGCCAAGGAGATGGAGAACACCATGAACTGTGAGGAGGGTGAGTTCGGATATCAAAGTGTGCTCGTATTGAGCTGCTTGTTCAGCAGCAATTGGAACCGTAATGAAAACTTCGCCAAAATAGAGCCGACCCGTATCGACATCTTTCGTTCCGTTGGTAAATGAAAGCACGTCGGTGGGCATATTGATTCCCCGAAACTCCCGATTTAGAGAATGTATCCTCTTTTCATCGGTGAGTATCAACGTCAAATCGCCCGGGAGCGCACCTGTATAGGAAAGGGTTGTCTCAGCGGCGGACACAAGCTCCTGGAATTCCTCCTGAATGGGTATTTCGAAATGAAGGTGAATTTGGTATTTCATGTTGTGACTTGATACGGCCTATGGATATAGACGCTTCTCTATTATCTATCTTTCGTTTTGTGCTTCCCCAGGATAGGCAATGCGAGGGTGATATATTCCCTTCAATGTGGAAAAAAAGGACCGTCGGATTGTATCCAGGTCTTTAAAGGTAAGGTCAACATGGTCCAACTGCTCTTGTTCAAGGCGGCTATTAATAACCCAACGCACCAGTCGATCGATCTCTTCGTCATTGGATGGCGATTCTGCACGAGCTTTTGCCTCAACGCCATCTGCTAACATTAGTAAAGCCGTTTCCTTGGATTTTGGCTTAGGACCCGGATACGTATAATCAGCGTGATTGATTTTGGTTGCGTCCCCATTCGCCGAATCGAGAGCTTCTCGGTATTGGTAGGAGGTTTCAAGCGTCCCATGGTGTTCAGGGATAGACGCAGCCACTTTTTGGGGTATCCGATATTTCCGGACAAGCTCCAATCCGTCGCGTACATGCGACACGATCACGCTAGCGCTGGTTTTCGGATCGAGTTGTTCATGGATATTCTGGCCTGGGACTTGATTCTCTATGTAAAAATGAGGGCGAAGCGCTTTACCAGCATCATGGTAAAGGGCGCCAACACGAGTAAGGATAGGATTGGCTCCAATGGCTCGAGCCGCCTGCTCAGCCAAATTGGCCACTTGCAAACTATGCTGATAAGTGCCAGGGGCTTCTCGCAGAATGAACTGCAGAAGCGGGTGGTCTGGACGTGCCAGTTCAATTAACTGGAGATTGGTTGTAATGCCTAAGAGATTGCCGATTGCCAGCAGTAAGCCGAATCCCAAACTGGCGGAGAGAAGACCACTGGTCATGCCAGCTGCGAGAAGAGAGGCTTTGCCAATGATATCCGTTGCTGGATCGGGAAAGCGGAAGACGATTACTATTGAAACTGACGCCAGCGCTGAAGCGAGCCCGGCCCAGAAGAAAGCGCTCAATCGCTCTGCTTTTCCGATGATCAACGCTCCCATTGTTCCGCTTAGCATGATATAGAGCCCAAGTTCAAGCCCACGTGCACCTAAAAAGCCGGCCAGTGCCCCACTGATAAGCGCTGACAATACCCCCAACCCTGGATCGATGAGAGTTGCCAAAAGCATGGGCAGCATGGCTCCTGGAAAGAGGTAGGGCAATATGGTTCTACCAGGGATCATCAGTTGCATCGCAAGTACCGATAAAACGAACAGCGCTGTGATCGTTCCAACGAGGAGTGTATCCCTCAATTGCTCACCATGAATCCGGTAGATATAAAGAGCAAACGCGCAACCGAGGACGGTGACCAGGAGTGTACGGATAGCAATATCTCGCCATCGCTCTGGGGCTTTAAGCAGGTCATAGGCTCGCAATGCTTCCAGATGAACTGGTTGGACGACTTGGCCCCGACGGATAATCGTTTCCCCCTCGGCGTAAGATTTAATAACAGGAACCACTTTCTCACGCGCCTGATCTCTTGCAGAGAGAGTCGCCTCGGAATTGAATTTAGAATTAGGAGCGACGAAAGCTATGGATAATTGTGTGGCTAATTCAGCTTCTTGGGTTGTTAATGAGATACTGACGAAAGCAGGGATTTCTCGCTGGGCTTCTTCAAGCTGATCCTCCCGTATCTCATTGCGCATGATTTGTTCTAGTACAGAGACTGCTTCTAATTTCAGAGCCTGCCAGCGTATCTCAGGAAGATCGAGAATCGATTGAGCTGTCTGAGTTTCTAATCGAACATCAAGGATGGCTGTCAGGTCGCCAACCTGTTGTTCTGGAGTAGCGTATGAATCAGCACGGATAAGGTCGATGTAATCCAGAACAGAACTCAAACGTTCAACCTGCTGACGAGCAACTTGTCCATCCGGTGGATCGTAAAAATCGGTAACTGCAATGGCAGCTTCCTGGCGTGCTTGTTCCGTGAGGACTTCGCTGGTGTAGGAATCCGCATATGGAGCCAGAATGTCCTGGGGCGCGACATCACTCAATGCGAGTTCAAGGCCTGTCCTTTGGGAGGGTTCGGGCAGAGAGAGCGACACGATTGCGCCCAGTAATCCTGCAAAAAATAGGAACCATAATCTGGCAGCCAACCAGATTCTTCTGATTCTCTCTTTAAAAAGCGCCCTCCCAGAGGGTACCTCATCCATGATTGGGGTTAATCCTTCATCAATAACGATCGCACAATTTGACTGACTGCACTTCCATCCGCTCGCCCTTGAACGTGTGGTAAAAGGGCCTTCATTACCTTCCCCATTTCCTGTAAGCTCTTTGCGTCAGTCTCAACAATTGCTTCTTGTGCCAGTTGTATTATTTCATCCTGGGACAATTGCGCAGGCATATAAGATTCTATGATAGATAATTCTGCCTGCAAGTCGGAAATCATCTCCTTCCGCCCAGCCTTCTCCGCATCAGCCATGGCTTCATGTCTGATTTTCTTCTCCTTTTGGAAAATTACCAAAAGCGCACCATTGTCCAATTCACTGCCTTTTTGAACCTCAGCCAATTTGATTGCGGTTAGAACCATGCGAAGGGTTTCTCGACGTGTTTTGTCCCTGGAGCGCATCGCTTCCTTAAGATGATTTTGAAGTGTCTCTTTTGAAGGCATATTTATTTATCCTTTTCTTGATGAAGCCAGAAAAGCAAAGTTTCCAATTCTTTATGCTAATCTATTAATTTCCCAAACTGAATAATATCACTGAGATAGACAATTCTCACCGTGGAGTTTCATCGGTTGATTGACTTGCACGGTGAAAATCCTCTTGTGGACCACGCGGATGGCCAATGATTTAGGAATTCGAATCACCCAATCAAATATTGGCAGGCAGTAGAATGATATTGAAAGTCTCCCGGATGTTCGCCGCCCTTCTCCTTTGGCATACATCAAACCGATTACGTTTGGCGTTTGCGACTTTCGTTTACATATGTTGGCTATTCTATCATAAGCACCTTTGGGGTCGATATATTCAGGACATCCCGAATCAATGTCTATAATTAGTGTATTTCGTTCTGCAAATTGATTAATCATGAAACTTTCGGGAACTCTTAAAAACAAAAAGAAGATCGAACTGAAAGCGCAAGCGAGAGTGGATTAATCAAGAACTTGGGCCTGCAAACCCTCCTTTCCAAAGGCAAGGATGCGGACGGGTGTAAGTTGATTCCATAGGTTCTTAGAAGTGTATGCAACCACGCGTAGATAGTTGTCTGTAAGCCCTCGCATTTCCCAGGTGTTCTTTCCAATGGCTTTGCCAACTTCCCAAAGGACAATAAACTCCTTTCCAAAGGCAGCACGCTTGAAGCGAAGCGAGGAGCATTTCACGAGTTCCCGAACGATTTGACTACGTAATCTACGAAGTTGTAAGGGAATTTGATCTATGAGATCATCTGCAGGTGTTCCTGGGCGAGGGGAGTATGGAAAGACGTGAGCATGGGCGAAATTCATCCGCTCGATAAAGGCAAGGCTTTCTCGAAATTCTGAATCGGTTTCACCTGGGAAGCCTAGGATGAGATCGGTGGTAATAGCCACATCAGGGATCGTATCTCGTGCCTCCTTTACCAATGAAGCATATTTGTCCGCTTTGATTTGCCGACCCATGCGTTTAAGCGTAGCATTGGAGCCAGATTGCAATGGCAGGTGCAATTGACGGCAAATCCGGGGATCATCCCATAACTCAAAGAAGCCCTTGGGTAGGCCCCAAGGCTCGAGGGAAGAGAAACGAAGTCTTGGAAGATCGGTATGATGCAGGATCATTTTTGTTAAAGTATGCAGATCGGCGCCATTGTTGAAATCTTTGCCATATGCAGTGAGTTGGACGCCGGTAAGGACAGCTTCCTTTACTCCACCCTTAACGCTGGATTGGATATCATTCAGGATGCGTTCGATTGGGCTGCTTCTGGCAGGCCCACGCGCAATGCGGGTGATGCAAAATGTGCAATGATTGTCACACCCATCTTGTACTTTGATAAAGGCTCGAGTGCGCTGACGATTACCAGGTATCGGGGATCGTTCTAGCTGAGAGTCATCGAGTGTTTCCATTGGTAACTCAAGCAATCTCGTTACCAGGTGATCTTTTTGGTTGTTATCGATAACCTGGGCTACTCCAGGTAACCTTTCTGCCCACGTTCTCTCAAGTGTACTCCAACATCCGGTCAGAATGATTTTCGCATTTGTATTTTGCCGGTAGGCCTGTCGCGCATGGGAGCGAGAGTCGGCTGCTGCAGCTGCAGTTACCGCGCAAGTGTTGATGACGATCCAATCGCTCTCTTCCGCATTGGCAACCAGGATGTGTCCCGCTTTGCGAAATTCCTGAGCGAAACGCTCAATCTCGCTCTGGTTCAGGCGGCAACCAATGCTGTCTAGGTAAACCTTCACGTGTCTAATTCCCTTTCAAGGATGCCCGCATGCTCAGCTGCTCAGAAGGGAAAGGTCCATTCTGAGCTCATGGATTACTCACAGAAAAGTTATCGAAGCGTATGTCTGTCCCAGCCTGATCATAGGTTCCCGCAAAAAGCCCTACATCGCCCGAACGGAGTAGGGCGGATTGGACCTCGTGGATAATTTGGCCATTGGCAAAAAGAGTTAATCGCTCTCCGACACATTCGATATGGAGTGTATTCGTAGCTGTCCCTTGTATCACTGCATCAGAAGGGAGGAGTGGTTGTCCACTCAACATCTCCCGTTGACCATCATGATAATATCCAATGCCGCTATAACCGTCACTAGAGACAATAAAGAAATAAAAATTCCCGGGATTTTGATATCGGCAGAGAACGCCGAAAATGTTGTTGTCAGGACCATCGTCTTTGGTGATGCTGACATCGATGGCGACATCTGAGAATTCTAATCCTGGAAGAGCCCATACTTCCATATTAGGCTGAGAGATCGTAATTCGATATGTCCCATCGTGATAGCCCGAGAAATATACTTCGTTTTGGTTGTGATCCCAACCGCTATTGGATGATGAGAAGTCATCTTGAAATAGGATTGCCCCCGATTCCTTGGGCAAATGCCAAAGCGCACATGCTGCCATCAGCGGAATTGAAATCATGCAAAGGAAAAACAGGGCACATCGATGGTAGAAGGCGCTCATCAACTATGACTCCCACCCCTGCATTCTAGCATAGAACATCATCCATGGATTGGGAAGTCAACCTCTTGCCTCAGGAAGGGATAGTCAAGGGGATATGGTTTTCAGTACCCTTTGGGCAAGCTCGCTAACTGCTCCATCAGGGTCCAAGTATTGTGCGAATCGGAAGGCTGCATATGCCTGAGGAGCATCATTTTGCATCAAGCTCAAGAGACCGAAGTGATATTGGGTGAGAGGCTGCATGGGATCGAGTTGAAGGGATTTAGAAAGAAAACGTTCAGCATATTCGAAATCGCCGATAAGGATGTAAGCATAGCCAAGTGAGTCAAGAGCAACGGGATTAGCCGGATCCAAGGCGATAGCATTGCGTGCGGAGGGCAACGCAATGCTTTCAACCTGATATTCGCGCGCAAGACTTACCTGGGCTAATAACAACCAAAAAGTAGGATCCTGAGGGTTTAGTTCTGCTGCAATGCGATAAGCTTCAATCGCAGTAGCCGTATCACCCAGGAGATCGTAAGTTTGCCCGATCTGTGCAGCAATAACAGGGTTATTTGGATTTAGTCGAGCTGCGACTTCAAATTCATCCAGAGCTGCCTCGGGATTTTTAGCCTCAAGCCAATGCATTCCCAAGGATAAATGGGGTAGAGGCTGATCTGGTGCCATATTCACGGCTTCCTGCAAAATGATCAATCCGTCTTTCCCGCTCTTATCAAGACATAGCCCATAATAGGTCCTGGCGTCGATATAATCCGGTCGGAGCGCTATTGCACCCCTAAATGCTTCGGCTGCTAGCCACCAATGCTCGTGTTTTGCCAGAATTTGTCCGACTACGGCCATTGTATATGCGGGATCATCAGCGATGCGCGCATCCTCAATTGCCTGGATGAGCTCTTGCGCTTGGGGATGACCTTCAGGAGCGAGATCATCCGCAAGGCGGAACGATGCCAATGCTTTTTGCGGATCACGAACCGCAATGATCATTCCAAGGCGATAATGGATTTCTGCATCAGAGGGGTTGATCGAGTTGAATACGCCTATGGCCATTTCGGCTTCTGCGTATCGCTTTTCCTGGAAGAGCTTGTCGATATGTGCGCGCAAACGCGCTTCAAATCGCGGGCAATCCCTTCCTGCTAGTTCCCAATGTTTGAAGGCTTCTTCCTGCCTTCCAAGCTGAATATAGGCTTCGGCGTATAAACAATGGTATTCAGGGCGATCTTGGTCCAAACTTGATTGATGGTCAAGAATTAGAACAGTCTCTACTGGTTGTCCCATGGCTAATGCAGCTTTGGCTTTCAGGAGGTGCAAGTCTTCAACTGAGGGGAGAAGGGCTGATACCTTATCAAGATGTTCAAATACGGCCGCTGCATGCCCGCTTCTGCCTGCCATTTGAGCGGCTTGAATATGGGTGAGGGTTGTCTGATTCACTGGAGTGGGACCTGCCAGCAGAATAACTAACACCAGACCGGCAATAGGGAGGAAATGGGAGCGTAAACTATCAAACATAACCATCAAGCTTAAGAGTTACTACTCAGCTACCTTTCGCCTGGTGATGAATCACCAGCCTGGGAAACCGAAGCCGGAATTATCCGGCTGGAATCGGGCAGTCGGATTTATCCGACTTTGTAGATTTAGCTGGGGAATTCATTCCCTGGCGAACGAGGCTGAGCAGTTGCATTCTGAAAATTCTTCTCGGCGTTCAAACCCATGATGCGCAGAACGGCCGTTAAAGCCCATTGTTCAGGATCGAGAATGGCACCCGTCAACAAGATCTGTACGTACTGCCAGACGCGCTTGGAAAAAAGAATGGTAAAAGCCACAAGGATCATGGCATATTCGCAAGTCAAGGTAGGTCTGGTCCTTTTTCTTGGCGGAGTAAAATCATAGCTTACCTTGCTTTTTGTTAATGTGCAAATGGGTAAAGTCTAGCGGGTGCATTCCATAGGGTGTTGCATCTTATACTCCCGTGGTGAGAGTTAGGGTGGCGTGGGGCGGCAACGCCGCCCACTACCTCAACATCAAGGGTAATATGCAACATCAGATGGAATACACCCAAGTCTAGCTGAGGAAAGAAAATTACGGTTGGTCTTGATCTTCCCTGCAATGATAGCGGCCTTGATCTGCTCCAAGCCGGCTTTGACTTTGGCGGAAATGAGCGAATCGAGATGATGAAAAGGCGAAATACCGACCTCTCCTGTTTCCAGTGTGCCAACATGGTTTCCACCGGTGAACCTACCGTCCACGATGGCCTTGGCTACTTGCACCACACTGATATCGAAGCGCTTCTCGATGCTGGTCAAAATAATGTCTGCAAATTCGGGATTGGTCAGTGTCCAATCTGTGTCAATACCGATGATCCAGGCCTTCTCATGCTCTTGAACTTCCTCCGCCGCGTCCCATCCGACGGCTAATCCCGTTGCGGGCAGATTAATATCGGCTCCTGCGTCCAGTAGCCGCCACGCCATTTGCCTGCCCTCCGTCGAACAGCAAAAGCCTCCAATAGCCCTCTCTTCTCCTGGATTGAAACCCCGAATTGGAGGATAAAAAACGCTGCCAGTTAGAAACGAGTTCCGCAATTGGACCGTCCGAGATGCCGTTGCTCAACGTTAACTGGCTCGTGTTAGGCCTGATGGGCCTGCGATCTTACGAGTTATCCGCACAACCGAGAGTAATAGCTGACGGGCGCATTATCTCCGAACGCTGCTCTACCCGAACCAAACTTGGCAAATCGCGTCGCGTACCCTCCGGGCAAAGCCCGGTCAGCTGAAAACAGGGTTGGGTCGCTTCTTATGCCAAAGTTATCGTAACTTATTCAAATTCCCTTTTGGCATTTCTATTTCCGCACGAACACCATCAATTTTGGCCTTTATCTTCATTGCGCAATTTCTTTAAACTCTACTGGTCTGGTGGCAGTATAGTTTCAGCTTTAGCTATTTCTTCTTCTCCTGCTCCTGTTGACCCATTTTTCTT
>CAYGXU010000073.1:0-16323 GCA_964353875.1 uncultured Anaerolineaceae bacterium
GTATCAAACGAGTAATGCCATGTATCAGCTTCGTAATATGTTCTCTTCACCATGGCGGATGCTGATGGCCAAAACCGCTTTCCCGAACCGCGGAAGGGGGAAATCCCCTCACCCCCCACCCGTCTCTTACGCGTGAGCGGGGGAATTCATCGGCCTTATGCGCTGATCGGAGTCCAATGGCTTACTGTTGGGATTCCATAGAGGCGAATGGCGGCTCGCCGCTGGCGAAGAGATTATGTGGGGTGAGGGAAAAAATCACCTTTCCCCTAATCCTCTCTCTTTCGCGGGAGGGGGGAATTCATCGGCCTTATGTGCTGATCGGAGTCCAACGGCTTGCCGTTGGGATTCTTGAGAGGCAAATGATCCCTCCCCGCTGGGGGAGAAGGGATGCGTGATGAGAGCAAGCATCACCTCACCTCCAACCGCCTCTCCCTCACGGGAGCTAGGGGCTTCAATGCCTCACTTACATAAGAGCTGATTTTCGAAAAAGATGGAAAACCGGCAATGACAGTGTTCGAATAAAACCATTGGAATGAAACCGGATTTCGACTTGACGCCTGCCTCAAATTAGAGGTGCCTCACGAACCAATCCGTCGTCAGACCGATGGCCTCGTTCTCCCATTCATATTTCGAAAAGGTATGATCCGCCCCTTCGATCCAATGCGCCTCCACCCGACCCTTGAGGGCGGCGGCATAACTCTTTCCCGAGGCGATTGGCACTGTGACATCTCTCGTTCCATGTATCAGCAGAACCGGTCCTTCATATTTTTCCAAAGATGCAAAAGGATCAAGCGCCCTCGCCCCCTCGAAAAATCCTCGACCTACGCGGTTGCCGCCCCAATCCATCCAGCCCTTCTCCCTTAATGAATCCCAGTTCATTCCGCTGGAAACGGTGTTGCTGCTGGCAAACTGCCTCAAATCGGGCGTCGCCCAGAGCGCTAGGGCTTTAACACGCCGATCCTCCCCCCCCAGGCAAGCCGCCACCACGCCGCCCAGGCTCAATCCCAGCAGGCCTATACGGCTCGAGTCCAGCTCCAATCGTCCCTCTAGATAGTTGAGGGCCTGGCGCGCATCGGCAATCTCGCCCTGGACCATCATCTCGATAAAATCTCCCTCGCTCTCCCCCGATCCACGGAAGTCAAAGCGCAGGACAGCCAATCCTCGCTCTGCCATCGTCCGCGCAGTCTTCACGAATAGGCGATGGGATTCGATCCGTGTTCCTGTGAAACCGTGCAGGAGCGCCACGGCAGGATGGGGGCCCTTGCCATCTGGCAAATGTACCATCCCGTAAATCCGTTGCCCTTCACTCTCAAAGTGGATTTGTTCCTCATTCATAGGCTGTATGCGACTCCTCTCACCTGATGTTCATACCCACCCCACTGCCCTAACTTGTGGGCTAACCCTTTCTCAGCTTGAGATAGATCGGATTAGAGAGCGCATGCATCTCAGCCCCCTCCCCGACCACCTCCGCACGGATGAAGGTATCGACCTCAACCTGCAGAGTCCATGCATATTCATATGTCTCAGCATCGATTTTAGTCTCAAAGTCCCCCTGTGGGGAACGTATTTGTAACCAATCACCCGCACCGCCCTCTACACGACAACGCAAATGGACTTCCGAGCCTGGGGAGATGAATAGCTCATCCCCTATCCCCGCCTTTTGCCCCTCTGCCTCGGCGCTCAAATCAATGTGCGGTCCCTCGGGGCTTTTCGAGATGAAGACACGACCGGCGCGGATCGCCGCCAAAATTGCCGCTTGCGATAATTCCCGCGCATAGACCCAGGTGCAGGGGGTTCCCAGCATAAGCACGCCCAATTCGCCCGTGAACGGCTCCTGATGGTAGTCGCTCCCCCCAACCGCTGTGAGGCGATGTCCCTCCCGCAACAGCCTTTCCCACAATGCCAGCGACTGCTCATTAAACATGAACCATGCTAATTGCCACACCTCGATGCAATCGAACTCCGCTTCCATCCTAAAGGTCCATGGCGGTCCCATCTCCTTGGGATGGTTGATCGAGATCAAGGCTCCCTGGGCACGCGCCCACTCCAAGACCTGGCGCATCTCCTCCTGACTGCGGCAACGAAATTCCTGCCAGCGGTCGATGCCCCACACGTTGGCGTGGCCATAGTCCGTGGTAATTTCCTGGCCTGATATCAGCAAGAGATCCTCACAGGTGTGTTGCGGCAGGAAGGGCAGATGGCTGACGGTGTTGTGCTCGGTGACGGCCAGGAAGTCAAGCTTCTGCATCCTGGCTGTGGCTACCAAATCCTCTAGGGAACCCTTCGCATCCGAGTGATGCGTGTGGCAATGCAGGTCACCCCGATACCACCTGGCTCCGCGCCTGAGGATTGGCGCCGGGACAACATTTAAAGCTCTCTTCTGATTACCCTCACCCGGGTACATCCTTATTGTCACTTGATAATCACAGCCTTGAGGCAAAATCCGATGCAGACCCAGAAGGATCTCCCAGCGCCCCGCAGGAATCGGGCCCGGCAGATATCCCGGCGTCGCTTCTTTCTCAGCAACGAAAAACTGTCGCCGGGCGGAACCGCTCCAGCCGCGAAATCCCTCTTCGGTCAGGAACTCGCTCCCACGCGCGTCGAATAGCCCGATATCGACGATATTCCCCGCCTCGCGCCACAGGCCTCCCGGTTCATCCTCGGAAAAAGTATATTCAACTTCGATACGGTTGATCCCCGCCGGCACCTCAAAGGGCAGCATGCGATAATCACATGCTTCCTTGTCCTCGAGTGAGACATGGCCGCGGATTTCGAGATGATGGGGTTTCTTTTCGTCAGTAGGATTCACAGAACCCTCCGCGATGGGGCACGCACTTAGGCGAGCCGTCTAAGTATGGCTATTTGCCATAGGCTAGGTAGACTTTTAACCCAACATAGACCATATTTGGCTTTTCATAAATAGACAATATGTATAGATCAGAGGATAAGCTTAAAGGTCTTGATCTCCTTCCCTCGGGCTTGGAAAGCCACCTGCGACCCCTGCAGCTGCAATATCTGGAATTCTTCCTCTTGCAAGTTCGCCTCAACCACCTGATTGACGCCAAATCCGATGATCAGCTTGCCCTGAACGGGTTTTTCGGAGAGATTGTAAAGGCGAACGATCAAGGACTTCCCCTCCTCGGCCAGCTTGATGGCGCTCACGATCATCTCAGGCGGCTCGACCTGCAAGAACTGTCCCTGACTTTCCATCATTTGCACACCCTGAAGCGCTGTAGCAATCGGAGGCGCGTGGTAACGCTGAGCCTCCAAAAAGGCTTCCACTTCATGGCCTCGACCAGCGTAAGGCAGGATGGCATACTCGAAAACGTGCCTACCAAGGCACTGCGCTTCCGGTGTTCGATAAGGCGGACCGGCGTGCCTCGATCGGGTGCGCAGATCGTTGCGCGAGAGCCAGCCAACCGCCCTCAAGAGGGTCAGGTAGATCTCGCCTTGGAGTGTGACCTCAACCTCATAAAGGCCCTTGCCGCACACCGCCAAGCCGGCGCCCTCCCGCTCAATCGCAATGAAACCACTTGTCGGTTGAGTCGGACTGGGGGCCTCCACCCAGTCCGAACCAGCAGGGAGCTCGACCGATCTACGTTCGAGAGAGAAGGGCGATTGCGCCAGGAATTGTGCGGCGTCGATGCCGGTCGGGAAGACAACCCGCAGTCTGTGATCTTGAGCTCGGTTTTCTATGCAGGTGCGCACCTCGATCCGCCGCACCCCTCGCTGCAGGGTCACGTCGGCGACGATCTCACAAGCCAGGCTTTCTTCACTGCGGCCGCGCCGATCGGGTGTCAAACCGCGTGGCAAATGCCAAGAACGCCTGACCCGCATGGTAACCCAATCTGGCTCTTCTTCCAGAACCATGATCTCCGCCGGGTCCCCGCTTGTTACCAAAATGCGTTGATCCTGTGGGGGGTTATAGTTGTATTCGTCGCCCGAATCGCTGCTATCCTCAAAATACCCCAAACTTCGATAGTCCGCCCCTGACTGCTTGTCGAAGACATTCAGCGTCCCATCCTCTTGAAAGGCAATCCGGAAGAATTCATTCTCCAATACGCGTTCCCCCTTCAATAGAGAACCTCTCTCGCGGTTGGTTGTGCTTCCCTCCTGCAGCCGAAAGAAGCGATAGCCAAAAGGAGGTATATCTTGAGCTACAAAGCTGAGGCGAGCTTTCTCCAATAACGCTTGTCTATTGAGGAAATCCCCTGCCAGGAGCGCCCTTTCGCCGAGTTGCGCAGGGATTTCCCTGCCATCCTCATCGACAAGTCGGATTTGCTTCACGGGCTGTATCTCACCCGACTCCATAGGCTGGGAGGGGTCAAAGGGATTGTTTTCGGTCTCCAGCCAGACTTCGGTCTTCCCATTGCGCACCTGGGAGGTGGGATTGAACACCAAGACCAATTTCTCATCCCCTGGACGAGTGAGCCGCTGACCAAGCCGATGCAGGCAGTCGGCTATCACCTCTGCGGCGATCTGTTCGGCGCGATCGAAGCGGGTGATCATTTCACGGTGAACCTGATCGACCGATGAGGCGCATATGGCATCATGGAAATGGTTCTGCAGGAGCAGCTTCCACGCCTGGCGCAGAAAGCCTTGCGGGTAGGCCTGCCCGAGGACCCAGCCAAGGGCTGCAGTCGGCTCCGCGTAGCCCTCTAACAAGGTCTGAATATGCTGATTGCGTTGCTTCAGGTAGACGCGCGAGGAGAGCACACCAGGTAAGATCGGGTGATGTTTGCCGACACGCATCTCTCCTTGATAGACGGTCAATTGCGGGTTCTCCTTTTCGAGGCGTGTAAAAAAATCCAGCAAAGAACCTTGGATGAACTCAATGCCCAACTGCGCGCTGAGATCTGCTAAAGTCTCTGGGATCCCGCGTTGGGGACCTAGATGGTCACAGCCATTCATTAATAACGTGATTCCCGTAGTTGCCTTCTGCGAGAGCCGTTCAACCGTCTTCTGTATCTCCTGCGGATGCAAACAGCGGGGAGCCTGTGGATCCGTGGAGATGCGGTAGGCATTGCAATAACCGATCGTGAACCAATGCGCCAACACGCGTGACCCATCGGGAGCTTCCCAATAGAATTCCGCCTGCGGCCAATCGATCCCGCGCATGAAACAGGCATAAGGAATCCGAAAACCCTTTAGGATCTGTGGCATCTGACTGATATGACCAAAGGGGTCGGGCAGGTAGCCGACCTTCATCACCGCTCCCATTTCATTCGCCACTTGATGTCCCATGAGCAGATTGCGCACCAAGGCCTCGCCGCTCACCAGGAACTCATCCGGCATCGAGTACCAAGGACCGGTGCCAATCCGCCCAGCCGAGATCTCAGATCGAAGACGCTCTTCTCGCTCAGGACGGATCTCCAAATAATCCTCCAGATGGATCGCCTGGGCATCCAACAAGAAATGGGTATACCCCTTCTCCTCCTCCAGAATATCCAAAAGCTCATCCACCAAGCGCACCAGGGCATAGCGATAGCGCTCAAAAGGCAAGTACCATTCCCGATCCCAATGGGTATGTGGAACGACGATGCACTCAGTCATGGATTTTCCTATTTTTATATTGACTCGATGAAAAAGGTGGCCAGTCCATAAAATCGAAGCGCACCTTCGCGATGCGCTCCATTCTACAACGCTTTTCTCCCTTGTACATCCTATCGGATTTGTTCGCAGATAAATTTTAATACTTGTTACGGGCCTGCCAAGATCGTGAAAAAGGTCCAATCCTTGATGGCGCGGGAAGCGTCATGCCCATCAAGATCCATTCGTCAGAAGCTGAGATCCCATCCAGTTCACTCTGATCATGCCTCCATCACAATTCCCATGATCAACGCCTGGTGAGCACTACCGTCGGCGAGATAAGATCTCGAGCATGTTCAGGCCCAGGATTTGTGCTTTGGCGGTTTCTGATAGTTGGGTAAAGGCCACTCTCCCAAGAGCCAGGCCTGGATCCTCAAAGGGGCAGTCGGTCCCGAAGAGGATTTTTTCGCTGCCGACTTCCTGCACCAGGCGTTCCAATGCGCCGTACCACACCACCGAACCGACGATGTCCAGGTAGACATTGGATCGCCTGCGGGTTACTTCGAAGAAATCAAGGGGTGCATACCCGCGCCAGAACGCCCCCGTATGCGCCTGGATGAAAGTCGCTCCGGAGAAACGCTGGCTGACTCGCTCAAGATAGTCGGCCGACCCCCAAGAGTGGGAGAGCACCACCATTCTCTTTTCGTCTGCAACCGCCAGCGCCGGTTCATAGTTGGGGCCATCGGGGGCATAGCCATGCCATTCGGGATGAAATTTCAAACCGATGAATGGGGCGCGAACCAGACAACGCTCGATCTCAGGCAAGATGTCCTGCGGGTAATTGGGATTGATGACAATGTAACCCAATATCCGCCCTGGATAGCGGTTCATCGCCTCGGCCACAAGATCATTTCCCCAGCGGTAATCACTACTGATGGCGACATGGGCGCTGGGACAATAGGCTTCGACGCCCAGCCGATCGAGCAAGGCAATGATAGAATCAATGCCTGGCTCTTGAACGTACATTTGCCCTAGAGCCCCCAGGTGGGCATGGCTATCCACGATACGTCTACCTTCCACGGGCAATCCCAGCCGAACACGATGAGCCAGCGGACCAAGAGCATTTCCGACGGTCATTGGCACACCCCCTGCAATAAACGCATCAGATTTTTACTTCCAACAAGCTCTTGATCATGACGACTCAACCCGCTGTAAGTGAGCGTGGCGATGGCAGCACCAGGCGCATAGGTCGGCATCCCGCTGCCGAAGATCATCCGCTGCGCTCCAAAGCGGCTGGCCAGGGCACGCAACCCCTGGTGGGCAAAGTAATACGAAGTCTCCAGATAGAGATTGGGGTGGTTTTCCAGAAGCGCATAAAGATCACGGTCTACCATCAACCCCGGGCGTACCAGGATCACAGGCAACTCCGGAAAGGCCGTGCAAATCTCGTCGATGCCATCCCAGTCGATGTAGCGCTCCGACCAATGCACGATATCAAAGTCGATAAAAACAGGAATACTCCGTTCTGATAAATGACTTAACAAACCGCCCAGAACACGCAGGCGGACTTGATAGTTGTGCACTCGAGGGAATATCCGCACGCATCGAACCCCGCTGCTGAGTAACTCATCAACCAGTTCTTCTGGATTACCCATCTCCAAGGTCGAAGGTGGAAGCAATACCCAACAGGGCTCGACATCCGGCTCTCCCTCGATATCAACTAATAAACGTCGATTAGCAGCGACCACATCCCCCCTCACCGCCGCTGCATGATAAACCAGGACGCGCTCGATGCCATGAGAGGCCATCACCTCACGCAAGCCCGGCGCATCGATAAATGCCATCGGCTGGCGCTGCCCTGAGCGGCCCAAAGAGACATTCGCATCAAAAAGCGGGATGGGCAACACCGTCTCCTGCTTCTCTGGGATAGCCGATGAGGACACGCTAGGGGCATAGGCTGGCATGAATCACCTTGCGAAAGGCGTGGGCGTATTGGTCGATCAGCGCTTCACTGCCCGGGTTGGGGAAGGAGGGCAAGGCGATCAGACGCGGGACGATCGTTTCAGTGATCGGCAAGTCCCCCTGGCGGTTGTAGATTCGCCGTTGAGGGAGCTTGAGCCCCCAAGGAAGTCCCTCCTCAAAAAGAACCTGGTCTGAGTAGAGCGGTTGCAGGTGCTGCATCGCATAACGTTCGCATCCCACTACTACGCCCTCGCTTTGCAGTCGTGCAACGAATTCAGCGGTCGATAGCCCCCCAAAGGGTTGCGGGTCATAGGTCAAGCGATATTCGTAGAATGCCCCGCGGTAACAATCCGGGGCGGTGAAAGCTGGGGTGATTCCAGGCAGTCCCTGCAGGGAGGCTGTCAAGCGATTGTTGTTGGCATTGCGTACTCTATTGAAATCATCCAGCTTTTTCAACTGTTCACATGCCAGAGCTGCCGCCACTCCGTGGATGCGATACTTCATACCCAAGCCTGTATCGGCGAAACGTTTCCATTGCTCCTGCGTCAACTCCTGGTGCAATCTTGCCGGGGATTGAGAGAGGACCAACGCGCGTTCATAATAATCGCGTTCGTTTGTCACCAGGATGCCCCCTTCCCCAGCACACATAGCTTTACTGGCTTGAAAGCTGAAGCACCCGATGTCACCCAAGGATCCTGCCTTTTGTCCCTTATAAAGAGAACCATGCGCATGCGAGGCATCTTCGACCACTTTAATGCCATGAGCCTGTGCGATGGCATTGATGCGCTCCATATCCGCCGGATGTCCCCACATGTGCACCGGCACAACCGCTCGAGTATTGGCCGTGATCTTACGTTCGAAGTCAGAGGAGTCGAGGGTGAGCGTTTGCGGATCGATATCGGCAAAAACAGGGACTGCCCCCAGATGCAGCAGGGGGCTTACCGTCGCCAGCCAGGTATAGGAAGGTACGATCACCTCATCGCCGAAGCCCACTCCCACGGCGAAGTAGGCGCAATGCAAGGCGGCCGTACCACTGTTGCGCGCCAGTGCATATTGTCTGCCAACATAAGCAGCAAAATCGTCCTCCAATTGGGCAACGATGCCCGAGCGATTGGTGATGGACAGTTGCCCCTCACGCAGCACACGGACGACCGCTTCGACCTCTTCCAATCCCAGTTGAGGCCAGCGTAACAATGCCCCCTGATCCATTTGAATCGCCTTCGGCCCTCCGAAGGCGGCCAATTCTTCTAGTTTGCTCATCTTTCTGTCTTCCTGTTCTTAGACGCTTGTCGTCTACGCGCACTCGGCCGATTGGGACCTCAACTCTTTATGATCCTTCAGCCCGATTAAAAGACGGATTCGATCCTAATTTCTCCTCTCCCCTTGTTGTGTCAGCCAACGCCAGGTGTATCCCAGAGCCATGATGTCAGTCCCGTGTGACCCAGGATCGCTCTCCGGTCCATCCTTTCGAATTTGATCCCCATATGCCCGCATTAACCCCAAAAGGAGCGCTTCGTCCATGATCCCAAGCAGGTCGTGTGTCCACAGCAGGCCGAGCAGGGTATGAGGGTCGGCCAGAAAATCTGGAAGTCGTTCTTTCCCGGTCTTGCTCTGTTCGGCCTCTGCCCTCTCCCGGGAATCAAACGTTGCCAGCAGGGCTCCCTGTTCATTCTGTCGCAACGTCAGATGATTGATCGCCATGACCAATGACTTGCGGATGTCCTCGTAGCGAGGATGCTCCCTGGGCAGCGCCGACAATAGCATCGCCAATCCCGAGACGATGATGCCCTGATAGTACACCCAAGAATTGTGTCCCGGCCAACCGCCATTGGGGAGTTGGCCTGGCAATACACCTAATATTGTTTTGTCGATGGCGGCTTCCAGGTATTGAGGCTGCGGATCATAACGGTAATAGGCCACCAGAATCCAACAAGCGAGGGAATTATAGTTGGTATTGACGGAGGGATCTCGCACAGCCGTCCAATCGGCTGCGAGTTGCACCGCGCCCAGGATGCGTGCATCGGGCAGATGTCGATAAGCCTCCAGCAACCCCACCCCGGCGTAGCCATTCTTGTAGAAAAGATGATCCGTATTGGGCATACCGGTGCGTGAAACCCACCATGGAAAGCTTCCATCGGGCAGCTGTTGCTTGAGAAGCCATTCCACCCCTGCCTCAAGGCGCTCAAAGTAGATGGGGTTTGGCTCTACATCGAGAGCGCAAGCATAGGCCGCCAGCCGTCGGGCGGTATCACGCACGGCAGGCCAATCAACGTATTCTTCCGGCTGGGCGAAGAGGGCGCGCCAACGAGCCGAGGACTCATCGTGCACAAAACCGTGCCCCCAGCTACCGTCCCCATTGTAGCCCCTCTCAGATTGTTGATGGGCATGGATGAAGAGCACCCGAACATCTTCTGCCTGTGGCGTAACGAAGCAATATGGGCTGGCAAGAAAACGGTCCGAGGGAACTTGCGCATTTAATAAGGAAGCCATCATATCCTGAGAGGCGTTAGATATCACGTGGTTAAACTACAGTTTCATACCCTGCAGAGCGACGCTTTCCATAAAAAGGCGCTGGGCGGAAAAGAAGACGATCAGGATGGGAATCACGGCGATGGTCGAACCAGCGAGTAAAGGGCCGTATTCGGTGTAGAAGCGGTTGTTGAAGAGCGCCAAACCCACCGGCAATGTAAACAAGTCCTCGCGGGTCAAAACAATCAAAGGCCAGAGGAAGCTATCCCACTGGCCGAGGAAGCTGAGGATTCCCAAGGCAGCGATGGGCGATTTTGAAAGTGGCAAGACGATGCTGAAGAAGATGCGAGACTCGCTGGCCCCATCGATGCGTGCTGCGTCCAACAACTCATCCGGTATATTCCCCATAAACTGACGCATCAGGAAAATACCAAACGAGGAGAAAAGCCCCGGGGCGATGATGCCCCAATAAGTATTTGCCAATTTAAATTTCACAATAAGGAGGAAGAGAGGGATCATGACCACGCTGAAGGGGATCATCATGCTACTGAGCACGATGACAAAGAGAACCTCACGCCCTGGAAATCGAATCTTAGCGAAAATATAGCCAGCCAGCGAACTGCTTAATATCAGCAAGAAGGTCATCGTAACCGCAAGGAAAACCGAGTTTCGCAGCAGGGCAGGAAAGTTGAGACGTCCCCAAGCCTCCACATAATTGGCCAGGGTCAGTTTCTCAGGAAATATGGAGGGAGGGATGCGGACGATTTCCCCCTTACTCTTGATAGAAGTAAGCACCATCCAATAGAAAGGCAACACCATGACGATGGAACCCATGAGGAGCAGGAAGCGAAGCCCTAATGTCTTCATTTGATTAATTTTCATTGATCTACTCCTTCAATATTCCCAGCGTCGTCGAAAAACCTTCAACTGGAGCAGGGTAAACACAAAAATAATGGCAAAGGTGATGAAAGCGATAGCCGTTCCATAAGGCCACTGGAAACTCTTAAAAGCGGTTTCGTATTGATAGAGCACCAAGGTTCGAGTGCGATGGAGTGGACCCCCTGGACCCTGGGTCATCACATAGATCGGACCGAAGATCTGCAGGGAACCGATCACACCTGTAATCAAGATAAAGGCTAAGGTGGGGCGCAAAAGGGGCATTGTGATATGGCGGAATAATTGCCAACTGCTCGCCCCATCTACTTTCGCCGCCTCATAATAGGATTGCTCAATTCCATCCAGGCCGGCCATGACGATGATGGTGACAAAGCCAATCCCCTTCCAGGTGGCGTAAATCACCACACAGATCATGGCAAGGTCAGGAGAAAACAACCAATTTTGAGGAGGAAGATTCAAAGATCGTAGCACTGAGTTGAAAAGGCCATAATCGGGGTTATACAACCAGCGCCAGAGCACGCCTGTAGCAATTTCTGACGTGACCACCGGGAAAAAATAAAGCACACGAAAGAGGCCACGGGAGCGACCCGAGGCCTGGATCATCACACCGAGGATAATCGCCAGGATTATACCTGAAGGCACCGATAAGGCGGCATACAAAAAGGTATTGACCAACGAGATACGAAAGATGGGATCCCTAAATGCGCGTAGATAATTTTGTAGGCCAACAAATTTGCCCACATTGGTAAATAAATTCCAATCCGAGAGACTGATACGAAAGGCCCATAAAATTGGCCAGACGAGGAAAAGGATGTAGAAGGCCACCATGGGGAGCAGAACGCAGGCAGCAAAGATCAATTGTTGACGTCGGGTCGGATTCTTGATACCCATCTCACCCCTCATCAAATTAGGCTCGGGCGAGGAGAAAATTACTCTCCTCGCCCAAAGACGATTAACCTATTCGGCTCATTGGCTGGGTGGGACGTACTTCCATTCCGATGAAGTATAGGTTTTTCCGGAGGTCTCCAGATCCAGATTGGCCTGCTCTACAGCTCGATCAAATGCCTCCTGAACAGGGATGTCCTGCAGGAGAATCTCTTCGAACGCCGTGGTCAGGAATTTCATGTGATCCCCGAACATGGGTAGAGGGCCTGGTCGGACCGAATAAGGTGCAACCATCGCGCCTACTCGGAGCAAATCAACCTCTTGCACACGCGGATCATCAGCTAAATCGATCCGGTCAGGAGGGACTCCAAAGTTTACCGCCAATTCAACCAGACGATCGTCATCCTCGAGTAAGAGGTAATGGAGGAAGTCCCAAATAAGGGTCTTCTTCTCCGGGGCGGTATTCTTGAAAACGGCGATGAAATCCTCTTCTAGTTGGATTCCCTGCGCTGGAGAACCCTCAAAGCGAGGCAACGGGGCGACGCCCAGGTCTGGCGCTTTGTCCGGACAGGTTCCGCCCACCCATCCCGGCATCCAGGCATAGTTGTAACCCATGGCGGACTTGCCATTGCAGTAAAGATCACCCCACCAGGGCACAGTTGGGCTCGTGACTTTATATTCCAGGAAGAGGTCGCGGATGAACTGCGCCGCTTCCACTCCCGGCGCTTCGTTCCATAGCGCCTCGGTCACATCCTCGTTGTAGAAATGGCCGCCCTTTTGGACCATCAGATCGAACCAGATCCACACCGGAAGGCCATTCACGCCGAAGCCAGCTTGGTTCAAAGTGCCGTCGTCATTCCAGGTGGTCAGACTCTGAGCCAATTCAACCAGCTCATCCCAGGTCTCAGGGACATCAGCCTCGGTCAGCCCTGCGTCGGCAAAGATCTTCTTATCCCAATAAAGCTCGGCGCCCATGGCACCGACGGAGGTGACGTAGATCTCGCCGTTCTCATCCACCAGGGAGGGGGTGCTGTAAAGAAGGTCGCGCCATGCCTGCGGGAAGAACTCCATCGGGAGGGGTTCCAGGAGGCCATTGCGCTGGTACTCAACCCGCCATTCCTCGTTGAGCACCGAGAAATCAGGACCGGTCCCAGCCACCAATGCCGTCGCAAGCTTGGAGCCGACATCCGTCTCGGGATAGGTCTCATATTTAATGGTCACGCCCGGATGCAGTTCTTGCCACTCGGTGATGTACGTCTGCACCCACAGGTTGCGGGGCTCAAAACCCCAATCCCACAACACCAACTCGCCCTGGAAATCGGATTCGATCACCGGGCGTTGACGCCATGCATTCGGGTCGACCGTTGGCTCTTCAGTAGGCTGGGGCGGCTGAGTCGGCTCAACTTTGGTAGTGGAGGTCGGTTCAACCTTTGGGGGTTCCGTTGGCTCCGCCGTTGGCGTGGCTTTGCAGGATGCCAAAACAAAGCTCAACAGCACCAACAGAGCTACGAACGTATATAGAATTTTTTTCTTCTCCATCTTCAATTCTCCTTCTTGATGATCGGTCATATTTCACATAACCCGTTTCCCTTTCGCTCTTCACCTCCTTTCGATGTCATCGAAAAGTCACTCAATCCGAATGGGATAGCTTCCGTAAAGAAAGGTCGCTTCCACCATCGCTTTAAAGTTCTCCAGGGGGACATAGTTCGTTACCGTATTGCTGGACCCTACGCAATATCCGCCCCCAGGAGCAATCGTTCGGATGCGCTCACGTACCTCTCTGCGCACTTCATCTGGGGTCCCTAAGGTTAAGGTATATCCAAGATCAACATTCCCAATCAGGCACAAACGCCTTCCAACCCTCTCCTTCAAACTACGGATGTCCATCGCTTTGGGCTCGATCGGCTGTAACCCATTGAAACCAATTTCCACCAGATCGTCCAAGATCGGCAGGAGATTCCCATCGGAGTGAAAAAGCAAGGGGAGATCAGCCCCCCGAGCGATCTCAGCGATCTTGCCATACCAGGGGAAAAGATGTTTGCGAAGCAGGTCAGGGGAGACCAACAGGCCCGAAGCATAAGCCAAGTCATCCGCCAGCCATAGCGCGCCGACTTGCGGCAGTTGCGCCATGTACTCAAACAATCCGATCGCGATCCGGCCTCCGAGATCAAATATCTCGGCTACAAGCGCTGGGTCGTCGTAAATCAAGAAACTAAAGGTTTCCAGACCCATGAGTTTCGTGAAGCGTTCGAATATGCCATCGGTTTGAAGGATGAGTTTCATGCCCTTGGGGAGATATTGCAGGGCTTGGCGAACCGCCTCATCTCCCGTTGTTTGGTCGAAGACATTGGCCATGGCCATGATGCGCGACCGGCTTGGATCCGGCCAGTTGAAGCCCTCAAAATCCTTGCGGTTGGAGATCAGGCCCCCACGCTCTGGGACCCATTGCCTCGGATGCTCTCGGCCATAAAGAATACTCGCTTGCCCAGAGGAGGCAACACCGACATGGCTATAAGCCTCCACAATCTCCTCATATTGAAATCCAAAAGTGTAATAATCGTAGCCAGCGAACTGATGAAACTCGATATCATCTCGGACGCCGCGAATCGGCCTGCCCAAGAAAGCCTCTTTGACTTCCAGGTCGTGGAACAGATCCAACAGAGGCACGCGGTCAGGTTGCTGACAGCGCAAAGCCGCGCGCAAACGCTCAAAATCGGGTGCGATATGGACGGGAGTGTCCGGCGGCCAAAATAGTTGGGCCATAGTCTCCTGACATCAGAAAGTAGCAGAAAGAGTCTGTTCGGCTAAGCGCGCACTTCGACGAGCCAATTCCGAAATACTGTTTTCATCCCACTGGGCCAATGTGGTATGTAAAGTATCCTGCAGAGGTTCGGTCCATTTCTGAGGGATATTGGTGCTGCCATGGATCACCCCCATAATGGAACCGACATTGGCGCCATTGCAATCGGTATCCAGACCGCAAGACACTGCCAGACAAATCGCCTTTTCAAAGTCAGCGCCGCTGTATAGCAGCGCTAGGGCCACCCAGGCCGTATTATTAATGGCATGCACGGGATGGTATGAACCATATTTTAGAATCAGACGATCGTAAGCGACCTCCCAATCATCCGTTTCTTGAGAGAGTGCGATGACCTCCCGCAAGGTCTCCGCTAAACGACAGTTATGAGGGATCTCTGAAAGACCGACCTCGACGATTTCTCTCATATCCTCCGTGATGAAAGACCAGGCGATCGCCGCGGCGATGAACATGGCGCTATAGACACCATTTTTCGTATGCGATAGGCTGGCGTCTCGGTAGGCAAGCGTCGCGGCCAACTCCGGCTTTCCCGGTGCAACATAGCCATAGATATCGGCGCGGATGCGGGCTCCGATGAACTCGCGTGCCGGATTGAGAGTGACTGCTGTCTCAGGAGGGGAGACATTCATGACCAAATTACGATAGGCTACGCGTTCCGCCGTGTAGAGCTTGAAGTAGGGAAGATGGCTGAGCCACTCCGTGCCCACGTCGGAGGTAGAGAAGGATAAGCCATGGCTTTCCAGAATATGCAGGCCTAGCACGGTATAGTCCAGGTCGTCATCGTAAGGAACCCCATGGATCTCTCCCAGGAAGAAACCATCGCACTCCGGATTGAGGTCAAAGTAGGGAGGCATTGGCACAATACGTGGGATGTAATGGGCGAGCGGGTAGACATCCGCCATTTTGAGGTATTGGACAACTTTGCTCTTCGGCCAGCCGGCTTCAATCGGTTTGCCTAATACGCAACCAGCAGACCTCCCGAGCCAGGCCCCATAGATATGTTCATAAAGTGCATTCTGTGTCAATATCGGTTTACTCGCGCGCGGGCCAGGGGGTCTGGCTTCCCTGATCTCTTCGAGGGAATCGACTTCTACATAAGTGAACTCGGGTCGATGAGGCGCAGCCAACACCTCTCGGTAAAACTCATACGATTGATGCTTACTCCAATGGGGATGGGCTTCAAAAGCCCCTCGAAGTTCCTCTACTTCGTATCCTTCCTCCTCCCTCTGTTGGATTTCCAAACGCACCAATTGCTCCAATTCCGAGCCATCCATGGAGTTCACCATGCTAAATGAGGGCATACGTCGCACCTTTCGACGCTTGGTTTCATATAGTTCACTCACCCGCCGACGAGCCAGGCTTTGAGCAGCCGCATCAGGTTTGTAAGAAAGGGCTTCAATCGCCTCCAGTACACGCTCACGCGTGGCCTGCGAAATCCGGCCTTTCCCTGAAAGGACCTGTGAGACCGTGGCTTCGGAAACTCCCACCAACTTGGTGATGTCTTTCAGCGTGACTCTGCGTTTCACGGTGGCCTATTTCTTTGTAGTTTACCGGTTTATCAAAGGATATTTAGAATAGTTGATTTGCTTAAGCGCTTTATCATTATCATTATAGGGCTGGTTAACCCCTTTGTCAACTGCATTTCCTCAAGGGGTGCATTCCACGGAGTGTTGCATCCTGTACTCCCGCGGCTAGATTTGGAGCGGTGTGGGGCTGTCTTAAGAGATCAGCCCTATTCTATCTTTGGCACTCATATTGCCAGG
>CAYGXU010000074.1:0-15987 GCA_964353875.1 uncultured Anaerolineaceae bacterium
TCAGGCAAAGATCCTAAAGGTCTGGTTATCAGTCTAATCTTGCCTTTCATGCGTAAATTTCCTGCGAATTCAGCCACGTGTTTTCCCAGAAAGACCTTTATGATCTACATTTGCTAGCAAGGCTGAGTAGCACCTCCCATTCATTATTTACCCAGATTGCGGTTAATCCGTAGAGATAAATGGAAAGAGATAGTACATCTTCAATCATTTCCATCGTGCATTTAGAGAGGTGATACTCGAGAAGGTACCCTTAATCGTCTGTACCGATACCGAATTTCTCCATGCTGCAGAAATTGCGGTATTACCCGATTATATCCCAGGCGGATAAAGGACACAGCCAAAGATCAACGCAATCATTGCCTTAAAAAACCATACAGAATAAGTAGTATATTGCCAGCCATAAATTGTGGAGATGGAAACTGGATCGAAGCGATGATTGATGGGATGATTCCCTTGCATAAAGCCTTCATTTCCAGCAAAATCCAACCAAGGTCATCTTGTCTCCTTGTGGGGCTATGCTAAAATCGAGAGGCTTTATTGGGATCAGGGATGACAAAACAAACTGTGCAACCTGCTCGACTTAAACAACTCGAACGAATTGTGGAGATCAGTCGCTTCCTCTCATCCACACACGATCTAGCGCGCTTACTTCAGGCCGTTGTCGATGTGGCCTGCGAATTAACCAACAGCGAGGGAGCGTCGATCTTGCTTTTTGATCCCACCACAGGTGAATTACGTTTTGAAGCCGCGCCCGATATCCAAAAGAACAGCCTGAAGAGCATCAGTGTTCCACTCGATTCGAGTGTGGCTGGTTGGGTGTTCACCCATGGCCGTCCAATGGTCTTGCAGGATGCATCCTCCGATCCCCGTGTGTATCGCGAGGTGGATCGAACCCTCCGATCGCAGACGAAATCACTCCTGGGCGTGCCCTTGATGGTTAAACAAAAAGCCATTGGCGTGATTGAAGCAGTCAATAAAAAGGACCAAGGACAATATACACAAGACGATCTCACTATCCTAGAGACCCTGTCCGGTCAGGCAGCGATCGCCATCGAGAACGCTCGTCTTTTTGGAAAACTGCAGGATGCCAATGCCGAGTTGTTGCGCCTGGACCGGATGAAGTCCGATTTCATCGCCATTGCCTCGCACGAACTGCGCACCCCGCTTGGCTTAATCCTTGGACATTCGACCTTCCTCAAGGAGATGATTTCTGAGAAATACCAAGAACAAATGGAAGTGATCATCCGCAGTGCCATGCGTTTGAAGGAAATCATTGAAGACATGGCCACCATCGCGCATCAAGAGAAAGGCCAATCCCGAGTTCGGAAGGCGAAGTTTTCCATGGCTAAATTGATCTTCGAAACGACAAAGTCCTTCCAAGAAATGGCTCAAAAGCAAGGAATCTCGTTGGAGTGCGATCTGCCAGCAAAAAATCCACTTCACCTCGTTGGAGATAAAGAGAAGATCCAAGTGGTTCTTGTGAATCTGATTGAGAATGCCCTCGCCTTTTCCGATGAAGGCGGCCAGGTGGGTGTGAAGGCTGAGATCGAAGATGGGTATGTCAAAGTGCTTGTCGTCGATACCGGCATCGGCATCCCTGAAGGCGAGCAGGAACGGATCTTTGATCGTTTCTATCAGGTCGAATCTCATCTCACGCGAAAACATGGCGGCATGGGCTTGGGATTATCGATCGCGAAAACATTGGTGGAAATGCATAATGGGCAAATATGGTGTGAAAGCAAAATAGGGATGGGGAGCCTATTTTGCTTCATGCTCCCCACTGACGAAGAAAAGGCCTCCGCTGCCGCACGGGTGTTTAAATCATAGAAAGAATACGCCTGCTCGCGGATGACCTCCACACTGATACTTTCGGAGGTCAACCATTCTCCTTGCTGAGCCTTCCTATGTCAAGTATAATCTCCTCATATATGACGGGGCGTGGCTCAGCCCGGTTAGAGCGCACGGTTCGGGACCGTGAGGACGGCGGTTCAAATCCGCCCGCCCCGACTGATTCAAATGCGGCTGGAAATACACTCCGGCCGTTTTTTTTTATCCCTAACCGAAGCAAGGCTAATTAATCTCCCTTTCATAGCTACCCGGTCTTGGTCATTGATATTCGTCCATACTCGGATCGTCCACACCACTTGAAATTGCATAAAAAAGGTCTTGACAAATCGTATAAGTGCTATATACTATGGAAAAGGTTTTCCGGAAAAGCCTTTCCGGAAAGGGTTTTCCACTATATCACTCTATCTTACGGGAGAATCAACCAAATGACTTCAATTATCGATGTCGCTAAACGAGCGGGGGTATCTGCTACAACGGTTTCGCGTGTATTAAATAACGACCCCCACCCAGTCAACGAAAAGACGCGCGCTCTAGTGCTGGCGGCAGCCAAAGAGCTGAACTTCAGGCCCAATGCACTGGCGCGCGCATTGGTGAGCGACAGAACGAAAATTATCGGCATCATTGTTGGCGATGCTTCCGATCCCTACTTCGCCACCATCATCCGCGGGATCAGCGATGTGGCTCACGATCGCGATTATCTGACAATCATCTGCAACTCCGACCGCATCGTAGACGTGGAACTTAATTATGTGCGCTTGTTGCGTGATTACCGCGCCGACGGCATCCTTTTCGCGGGCGGCGGTCTAACCGATCCATCCTACGTGGCACAATTGGGAGAACTACTAAAGCAGCTTAAGGAGCAGTCTGTGGCTGTGGTGGCGCTGGGTAGTCACCTGGAGGGTATTCCGCAAGTGACAATCGACAACCACCAGGCAGCTGAGGAAATGACAGAATATCTCATCAACCTAGGCCACCGGCATATTGGTTTTATCGCCGGCCCTCCCAGCCTGACGACCAGCGCTTCACGTACTGAAGGTTATAAACAGACCCTGACCAGACATGCTCTTCCCTTTAACCCCACATTGGTGCTGGAAAGCGATTTTACCTACGAAAGCGGTCTGGAACTGGCCGATCGCTTTCTGATGATGGAACCCAAACCTACAGCCATCTTTGGTTCGAATGACCACGTGGCGATTGGCTGTCTGGTGAAGTTGAAGCAGCGTGGCATCGCTGTTCCCGAACAAATGAGTGTGGTTGGTTTCGACGATATCGCCACCGCCCAGCAAGTGAACCCCCCTCTCACAACCATCCGCGTTCCAATGCGCGCAATGGGAGGATTGGGAATGAATCAACTATTAAGCCTGTTGAACGACGAGGAAATTGGAGTGATTCATGTGATGCCCCATGAATTGGTAGTGCGGGTTTCGTCAGGCTCTGTTCCAGTGTAAGTTGTCTTATACGTTCTTGGTGCATTACCAGGGTTAGATTTCTTGTTCAGCAAGGAAGTGATCAATGGGCGAAATAGGAAAGGAGGACGACAACCAGACTAATATACTGCACTAAGCTTGTATACTTCGATTATCTTACTTAATCAAAATTAAAGGAGATTTTCCATGAAACAAAAGATATTTGCTCTGCTGGTCGCTACAGCATTTGTACTGAGCGCTTGCGGTACTGCAGCGACCGAAGCTCCAAACACTGCGCCAACCGAGGCATCCAACACTCAGCCTGATGAAGCCGTCGCCTCCCCCGTGCCCGTCAGCCTGCGCCTCTCAGCCTGGGGTAACACGGACCAAGTCGCAGCGATTGCCAATATCGTGGCCGCTTTCCGGGTAAAGTATCCCTATATTGAGATTTCGGAGGAATATGATCCCTACGATCCATACTGGGAGAAGAAAACCACCCAAGTCGCGGGAAATCAACTGCCTGATGTCTTCGCCATGGCGAGCGATTATATCTGCGATTATGTGAGTGCAGGTCTTTTGGCCGACTTGAGCGATTCGCTTGTAGCAGGAACGCCTACAGCAGAGTTGCTCTCCGGCTTGCCATCGCGATCGTTGGCGAACCTCAATATTGGCGGTAAGCAGTTTGGCTATCCCTTTGCTGGTGGGGCGCTGCTGCTGTATTACAACAAAGACTTATTCGATGCAGCCGGGTTGGAATACCCCAATCCCAATTGGACTTTCCAGGATGCACTTGACGCCGCTGCCTTACTAAGCGAGGATACGAACCAGGATGGCGAACTTGAAATATGGGGTTACATGCCCAATTACTTCACCATCGAAGATTTAGACGCGATTCTGCACCGCTTTGGGGCGCGTTGGTTTAGCGAAGATGGTAATACAGCGTTGTGCGGATCTCCGGAAGCCATAGAGGCGATCCGGTTCATTCAGGATATTATTTGGACCCAGAAGATTTCGCCCCGCCCTCAGGATATCGAGGGGGTTGAGTGCCCGTTCTGTGCAGGATTTGTCGCCATGTATGAAGACGGCACCTGGTTCATGTCAGATGCGCGCGATATTGTCGACTTCGCATGGGATGTGACCTCCATCCCGCTGGGCTTTGAAGGGCAACAAGGTGGCGGCCCCTTAAGGGGCAACCCCAATTTCGTTGTATCATCCCAGACTAAGAATCCCGAGGAAGCAATGTTGCTGGCAGCCTTTATGGCCAGCCCAGAAGGGCAGGCCATTCTGGGTGAGGCGAGAGGCCGTATGCCGGTTCAAAGCGCCGGTCTGAGTACTTGGGGCAGCACACCGCCGGATAACATTGGCATCATCTCCGTTATCCTTGCTGCCCAGCCAGACATCACAGAACCACTGTGCGTAAAGCATTTCGGTGAATTCACAGATTTGCAATGGCGCACGCTAGAGGGTGAAATTATTACCAACAATACCCCGGCTGCATTATTGATGCTCAAGTTTACGCAAGAAACTCAGGTACTTCTGGACACTCCGTGACTTTCCGTTTGGAAAAAATCTCCTGACGTGGGCGAAAACCACGTCAGGAGATATTTCAACAGGAGATGGCATGATCCGTTCAAAGTCAATTCACAAACAAACGAAGTTTGAGAAACGCTTCACCCATGCTTTTTATGGCTTTATTTCTCCCCTATTAATCGGCTGGGTTGTGTTTCTCTTTGGCCCACTTATCTATTCATTATATCTTTCCTTTACCAGCTACGATGTGCTTACCGCGCCGGAGTTTATTGGTTTTCAGAATTACGTAAAATTGGCCAACGACGCGCGCCTCGTGACAGCGCTACAAAATACCTTTTTCTATGTTTTGGTGTATGTACCAATTTCGACTGCGCTGGCATTGATGCTTGCCATGCTGTTACATCAAGTGCGTAGAGGAAAGGGGCTGTTTCGTTCCATCTTCTATATGCCCGCGATCATACCACTGGTGTCGCAGACGCTGCTCTTTACGTGGATTTTTAATTTCAAGTATGGACCAATTAACCTCTTACTGCGTTTCTTAAATCTAACCCCTGTCCCCTGGCTATCAGATGTCAATTATATGAAACCGTCGCTTATTATCATGGCGATGTGGAGTTTTGGCAGCAGCATGCTGATCTTCCTGGCTGGCTTGCAGGCTATTCCCGCCGAGTATTATGAAGCCTCAGCCATTGACGGAGCTTCTAGCTGGAAACAATTTTGGGCGATCACAATGCCGTTGCTCTCACCTACGACCCTTTTTGTGATCCTTACGAAAATAATTGCCGCGTTTCAAGTCTTTACTACCGCATACATTTTGACCAACGGTACGGGTGGTGCAAAGGATGCGCTTTTGTTCGTCGTGCTCTATCTATACAACCACGCCTTCAAGCTGGGCAATTTCGGATACGCTTCAGCAATTGCCTGGATGCTGGCGATCATTATTGCCATATTTACCGTTATTTCCCTGCGCGTCAGCGACCGCTACGTATACTACGAATTGGCTCCCCAAGAGACAAAGTCATGAATACGACAACCACACTCTCCCTTGTAAAACCAATTTCATCGCGCTCAACGCATCAGAAGCTGCTCAAACAGATCGCTTTGATATTCATATTGATTCTCACCAGCCTTATTTTCCTTATGCCACTATATTGGATGGTGATCACTGCCCTCAAAACACACGGCGATATTCTGCGTTACCCACCTTCCTTGTGGCCTAAGCCGGTTACGTCTGATAATTTTCCACGCGCCTTCAATGCTCTGCCTTTTGGTAGGTTTTATCTCAATAGTTTCGTTATCGTAATTATTAGCACCATTGGTACTGTCCTTTCGTCCTCACTGATCGGGTATGGTTTTGCCCGTTACCGAGTTCCCGGTAGTAATTTCCTCTTCGCAGTGCTTTTGGCCACGCTGGCCCTGCCAGACGAAATTTTTCTCATTCCTGTTTTCTTGCTATTCAAGCAGTTGGGCTGGTTGAATACAATCCTGCCGCTGGTTGTACCTGCCTATTTTGGCAACGCATTCTACATTTTCCTGTTCCGCCAATATATGCGTGGCATCCCCCGTGAATTAATGGACGCTGCCGTTATTGATGGTGCTACTCAGTTGGGCATGTTCTGGCACATAATGGTACCGCTCTCAATGCCCGTTTTCGCTACCGTAACAGTCTTCAACTTTCTTTTTAAATGGAACGACTTTTTCACTCCGTTGATCTATTTGCAGAAAGTCAATCAAATGACGGTCGCCGTAGGTTTGTCGTACTTCAAAGGTCAACAGATGGTTACCGACTGGGGCGCGCTGATGGCCGCCTCGCTAGTCTCCATCATCCCTGTGCTGATTGTTTTCGTAATTGCTCAGCGTTATCTGGTGCAAGGCATTGCCACCACCGGACTGAAAGGATAAATGATGTGGTCCAACGAATCCGTTATGTTCTGGCAGGCGTAGGCAACCGCGGTCTTACCTTTTTTGCTGAACCTCTGCGAGAGGACTTCTGCGAATACGGCGAACTGGTCGGCCTGTTCGACATCAGCCCGGCGCGTATGGAAGGCGTCAATCACATGTGGGGGACGAACCTACCCGCCTACACCGACTTCCAAGCCATGCTGTGCGAACTCAGCCCTGATGCTGTCATGATTGCCACCAACGACGCCTCCCACGCTGATTACGTGGTACAAACGCTCGAAGCAGGCAAACGCGCCATCTGTGAAAAACCACTAACGATCACCGCTGGACAGGCGCGCCGGGTGCTAGAGGCCGCTCGTCTCGCCTCGGACCGCCGACTTGTTCCCAGCATTGTCACCCATAATATGCGCTATGAGTCTGCTGTCCGCCAATTGAAAGAGATGATCGACTCAGGGATGGTCGGTCGGATTCTGCACATCACCTACCGCGAAAATCTCGACCGTCATCACGGCGCGGACTATTTCCGCCGCTGGCATCGCTTCAAAGCCAATTCAGGTGGGCTGCTTGTCCAAAAAGGTTCTCACCACTTTGACGTGCTAAATTGGCTGGCAGGTTCGCGTCCGCGCCGCGTAATAGCACGCGGGAGACTGCATGTCTATGGCAACTGTGGACCATTTCGCGGAGCGCGCTGCACAGGCTGCTCGTTTGCTAAGCAATGCAGATATTACGCCGACCTGAACACCTGGGCCGGAAAAGGTGCCGAATTGCAATTGTACGCTGCTGCTGAAGGCGAAAGCGGTTACATCCGCGATGGATGTGTTTTCGATGAGCGCATCGACATTGAAGATCACATGGACGTACTCTACGATTACGAAAATGGCATCGAGGTCACCCATAGCCTGACTGCCTTCGCCAGTATAGAAAGCTGGCGCGTGGAAGTAGAAGGTACAGGCGGACGGCTGGTCTTTGAGCATATCTACCCTACTGACTGGCCGCCTGGCGATTACATCGTACCAGGGCTGGAGGCTTTCGAATCGCGGCGGTTGACACTCTATAGTTTTAGCAAGGGCATGCAAGAGATTCCTACAGACCACTGGCAAGCAGACTGGCAAACGGAATGCGTCACCATGTTACCTGAGCTTTTTGCCCGCCCGCTGGACGCACCGCTCACGGAACGGCAGGCGACACTGGAAGATGGCGTATGGGCCGTGCTGGTTGGCATCGCCGCCAACCAATCGCTCGAAAACAACTCCCAGCCTGTGGATGTGCGCTCATTGCTGGAAGAAAAATAGCCCTTTGCCATCAACCCCCGCATCATCCAGGGATTGAACACAGGCAGATGGTAGCTTTCCACTGCGATGACGCAAGGAACGCGAAGAGATATTTTGTCCCCATATCTGTTGTGGGATTAGCGGTTCAAATAAATCTCTTCGCAAAGGTGAAGTATGAAATTCGGTTTCATTCCCACAGAAGGCGGGCGTCTCTTCCAAGAGTCGTTGGATGAAGTGGTACGCGGCGAAGAACTGGGTTTTGACTCTGTCTGGTTAGAGGAGCATCACAGCGTCAAGAATCATTATTGGCCTTCACCGCTGATGGGGCTGGCCGCCTACGCCGCGCACACCTCACGCCTCTTGCTTGGCACGGATATCGTCGTGCTATCGTTCTACCATCCTGTACGTCTGGCCGAAGACGCTGCCATGCTGGACGTGATCTCGTGCGGGCGGTTTATCCTCGGCGCGGCCATTGGCTACCGCCCTGAGGAGTTTTCCCTGTACGATGCGCCGCTGGAAAAACGTGGCGCGCGCTTCGCCGAAGCGATCCGCTTGATGAAAAAGCTATGGTCGGAAGATAACGTCACTTTTGAGGGGAAGTATTATCGCACCAAAAACGCATGCATCGAACCTAAACCGATCGCTTCCTCTCTTCCTCTCTGGCTGGGCGGCTGGGGCGAACTTTCCCTTCGACGCGCCGCCGAACTGGGAGACGCCTGGGTGCCCGGCCCGACCGCAGGCTTGGAAAAGCTACTCGAAGCGCAGAGCGCATACCGAGCCAACCTCAAGTCGGTGGGAAAGGATCCATCCGGCTTCCCCGTGCCGCTTACTCGCGAGGTCATTATCGCTGAGACTGGCCAGCAGGCGCGTGAACTGGCCGAGAAACACATGCTTGTTAATTACCGCGACGAATATGGCGGCGGTTGGTCCCACCCGCTGATCGGCAACCAGGATTCAGCTCCGGTGGATCAACTCGAAGAGTTGGGGCGCGACCGCTTCATTGTCGGCGACCCGCAGGAGTGCATCGCCAAAATCAAACGCTTCCAGCAAACCTTTGGTGTGGACCATCTTATCTGCCGCTTGTACTTCCCCGGTATACCACACGAACACATCCTGCGTGAACTTGAGTTGTTGAGCGAGGAAGTGATGCCGGCGTTTAGGAGTAAATAGAGGCGCTATTGCCTCCGTTCACCGATTGCTGATTTCACAAGGAGAGGCTTATGAACGACATTAACATTAACGGCATGGTGCCAGCCGCCATCCTGCCAATGGATAAGGATTTTGCCCCCGATTACACAGCCTTTCGGGATTACCTCGAATGGCTGCTTACGCAAAACGCGCTGGCTTTCGCCGTCAACATGGACACAGGCGAGGGGCCGCAGTTGTCTGTTGCGGAGCGACTCGAAGTGGTGCGCGTCGCGTCTGAAATCTCCAAAGGCCATTATCCCGTGCTGACTGGACTAGCGGGAGGCGCGACCACCGACGCCGTATCCCTCGCCGAACGCTACGTCGAAATCGGCGCAGACGCACTGGTGGTCTTCCCCAACGCAGCCTTCCGCAATTCCCCGCTTGATCCACGTGTCGCAGTCAATTATCACCGCGCTGTCGCCGAGGCTTCAGGCCTGCCCATCGTGCTGTTCCAGCTTGCCCCAGTCTTCGGCGGCGTAAACTATACCCGTGAGACCTTGCTAGAACTACTCAAACTTCCGCAAGTCATCGGCATCAAGGAAGCCTCCTTTGACGCGCAATATTTTGCTTATACCGTGGGAACGCTCAAGATGGCAGCACGCTCGGTTACGCTGTTGACAGGCAATGACCGCTTCATCACCGAGAGTTTCCTGCTTGGCGCAACTGGCGCTCTGCTAGGCTTTGCCGCCATCGGCTGCGGGTTAGTGGCTGAACAAATATCCGCCTTACATGCGAGTGATTATCAACGTCTGGTGGACCTACGCCCCACCGTGCAAGGCTTTGCCGATTACATCTACCGTGATCCTGTGCTGGACTATCGAGCGCGCTGCAAAGCCGCCCTGGCGCGCCTCGGCGTAATTGATGAATCGCGCATCTATGTCCGCCCTCCGCTGTTTCCCGTTCCCGCTGAGGAATTCGCCGCCCTAGACGAAGCCCTGCGCCGTGCGGGATTGCTGTAAGGATGCAGCATGGAACTCTGCCTGATTACCGATGAAATCAGCGCCGATCCCGAAACCGCCGTAGAGCTGGGCGTGGAATGGGGTGTGCGGAACTTTGAACTGCGGGGCTACTTTGCCGAGCGCGTTCCCATGTTGACATCCTATCAAAAAGACAAACTGAGCGAGACGCTGGAACGCTACCAGGCGCGTGTTGTCGCCCTTTCGCCTGGCCTGTTCAAATTCCCCATGCCCGCCCCGCGCTGGGGCTCATTCCCTGTAGCCGCCATCGAAGCTGGCTTCCACCACAATTGGAAGTCTGCTTATGAACTCGTCCGTGTGCACTTGCACGAACTCTTGCCGGCCTCCATTGCCTACGCCCGAGAATTGGGCGCAAAGGTTATCATTGGCTTCAGTTTCGATCGCTGCGGTGCGGCGCCGGGGCGCGCTCCTGACATCGTGCTGAAGACCCTGCGCCAGGCGGCGGAGATAACCGCCTCTGCTGGGCTGACTCTAGCCATCGAAGTGGAAGCGGGTTTCTGGGGCGATACGGGCGAGCATACGGCGCAACTGCTCGAAGCCGTTGGGCATCCCGCCCTGCGTATCAACTGGGATCCGGGCAATGCCCTCGAAGCGGGTGACATCCCCTACCCCGAAGGATATTCCCACGTGCGCGGCAAAGTGGCACATGTCCACTTTAAGGATGCACGCCGCTTGGCTGATGGGCAGTATCATTATGTCGTTGGCGGAGATGTGGATTGGGGCGGGCAGGTCCAAGCCCTTATCCGTGATCGGTATGAGGGATACATTTCGGTTGAAACGCACATGCGGCCCAAAGTAGCCAGCGCGCGGAGGGCCTTAGAACGGCTGACGGATCTCATGGGTAAGTAATACCCTCATCCATAGCCTTTTCCCTTTGAGGGAGAAGAGCGCAGCTAAAAGCTCGATTTCCATCCCGCTTTTTCGGCTATCGCTATCTCCGGCTCTCAGATCATTATTTTCGGATCCGCTGCCCTGCTACATAGATTTGACCTTCGCATCGCTATAAATCGGTTGGCCATAGGAGAATCCTTCCGCCCCGAATTAAACGATCAAGGGCGAGGAAGCTCTCCCGGCTCATCCTTTTCCCTCGGCCTAAGAAAAGCTCGCGCTCTGCGCTTCGCGGACATCCCGAAAACCCGAATCACTCTCTGCATCCCATTCATAGGGAATCTATGATGACCTCAGCATGCGGTGCTTAAGGTTTATTGGGGATAGGACAATATGGACCTACAATCCAATTGAACGTAGCTTGGACGGAAGCATCAAGATAATAAGGACACACGCTCTGCCCCCGCGCCCCTGTCCGATGTCCTTATCATTCCCAGGAAGGAACAACCGGGCAACAGCCCATATGTTTGGATAATCCATTGGGAATTCGCGTCCGGGCCAAATAAAACGGAAGAGCAATAGGGCAAGCATTTCCTGAGCTCTGCGTTTGGTCTGTGATTGGAGAAGGACAATGGAATATGTCAGGAACCTAAAAGATTATTTGTCATTGATGGCTCGGGGCGCTATCCTGTTTTTTCTATTATGGATAATAGGCCAGAGCCAGCCCACTCGAGCGCAACAGACTCCCATCTGCGGTAACAATCTCACCGAGCCCGGCGAGGCCTGCGACGGGACAGACCTGAATGCGTTTACCTGCTCATCGGTGGCCGCTGGATTTGTCTCGGGGACATTGAGCTGCAAGGCGGATTGCTCCGGCTACGATATCAGCCAATGTATTGACGGAGGCCATATCAATGCTGCCAGTTGCTCTCAAGCAGATGTGCAGGCAGCGATCGATGCGGCCAAGGAGGGCGATACAGTGCACGTCCCCGCGGGAACGTGCACCTGGAGCACGCCCGTAACCATCGGGGAAGTCATTGCATGGACGCCCCCGACCTTCGAGAGCAAGAACCTCATCATCCAAGGCGCCGGGATCGATCAGACGATCATCATGGATCAGACCGGAGCGGGATACAATGAGCGGCCTTTTTGGGCCCAATGCCAGGAGGGGAAACCCTTCCGGATTACAGGCTTCACCTTTACGGGCATGAAGAAGCGCTCTAGCACGGAACCGGCTATCCAGATTCGTGGTTACTGCTCCAATTGGCGCATCGACCATTCGAAATTCGATCTTTCGCAGGCAGAGATGGGTACTCAAGGACGGGGCATTCTCACATCAGGCCTTAACTATGGTCTGATCGATCATAATATCTTCTTGAATGCCCTACAGGGGGTGGCGGTGGGTCACGATGGCGATGCCTCATGGCAACAACCGCTGAGTCTGGGAACAGGAGATGCAGTCTATATCGAAGACAATCTTTTCGACTATGGCGAGGATTTCCATGGGGATGGCGCCAACGATGCGTATAACGGAGCGCGTTATGTCATGCGCTATAACAGCATCACCAATGCTCGCATTGGTCACCATGGCTTTGACTCCGGTGGCTATCGATCACCGCATAGCTTACAAATCTATAGCAACACGATCACGTTCACAGATCCGCAAAGCTGGTATCCTATGCGCTTCCGAGGCGGCACCGGCGTCGTCTTCAATAACACCTGGATCGGCGATTACAATCCGAACCTCGTCATCGGAGTCGTCAATTACCGCACCTGCTGCTGCAATTGGTGCACGAATGTCGAGCCGGATGCCTACGGCTATCCTTGCGATCCTTATTGTGCATGCGCCTCGCCCCTTCACACAAGTTGCTTGCATTTTGGGCGATGCGATGGGAACAATCCCCTCGATGGCAACCTCGATCCGAGCGGCTATCCCTGCAAAGATCAAGTGGGGCGCTCGACGGACACCGATGGCGATGGCATCCAGGATCAAGAGCCTCTGTACGAATGGAACAACACCGTCCAGAGCCAGGATGCGGATGTCTCCGTGAACGATCCCTGGAGCTGTACCTCTCCTGCGATGGATGATCATCTGAAAGAGGGCAGGGACTTCATCAACGACACGCCCCGCCCTGATTATGTGCCCTAGTGTATCCTCATCCATTGGCGGCGCTGGATGACCCTGAACCATGCGCAATAGGCGACATGAATTGTGATCAAGTCGTTGATAAAACCGATGCCCAGCTTTGGATTGATGTCTTTTTGGGAGAGGAGCAGCATCCGGAGATCATCGGCCAGGCGGATGTCAATGGCGATCGTCTGCTGGATGTGCTCGATCTGCAAGTAATTATCCGCAGCATTTCCACTCGATCATTCTGACTAGCTCGAATCAGCGCAAGGATGATCTTCCTTTATCTTAAAAATCCCTTCTCCATCCGATTCCTCAGGTCCATGTAGTGCAGGATTCCATTCCCGCCGGTGTCCATTTCACAGCCTCGTTCCGGCGGGTAAGGAAACATGCCCTACAGCTTTTGTATGATGTCGAACATGACCCACGGTGGCTATGCGCAGTCTGTTCGCAGGAAGGAACCGTTGCTCAAAAATGGCTTAAACAGCAAGCGCGGATGCCTCCAGAAAAAACCCCAGCCCGCTCAACCCCTCCCACTGCTTGAAAAGTACCGACCAATGCGTTAGAATGCAAAACAGAAGCGCCCCTGTAGCTCAGTGGATAGAGCATTGCCCTCCGAAGGCAGGGACCGGCGTTCGAGTCGCCGCAGGGGTATTTTTCAATCTCCCCATAATCCGATTTATAAGCTGTTCATTTTACTTAATAAGGAGGGAGCTTATCGCTCCCTCCCTAAATCCTGCACTAAGCGACCGATGTATTATTGAACCTGAATCTCGACAACCCCCTTGACCTGATCCTTGCTAGAGAAATCAGGCATCACCATCCGCAATCCGCCATCTTCGTCAAAGGTCACGATGCACGTCAGACAGGCCTGCACATCCGCCAGGGGTACATCAGCCTGGTAGCCATCACTGGCAACAAAGGAAACCGTTGAAGCATCGCTTTGTAGACCGGCCTCGTCCAACAAGGCATTAATGGAGACTCCAGTGTAGGTCTTGGTTGTGCCATCTTTGCCCGTATACTCGCTATCGATGGTTTCCATCCCACGCAGTTCCGTCTCCGTCCATCCCATCTCTGACGCTATCTTGCCGGTGATCTTCAAGGCGATAGGTCCAACAACCTGCTCACCTTCACTAACGGTTGTTTCGGTCGCGGTTGTGCTGCATCCGCTCAACAGGGTGAAGAGCAGAGCAACCATGGCCAATACGATAATCCATTTCTTCGACATCTTCCTTCCCTCCATATAAGTATTTTTTGGTTTCTAAATTGCCTAGCGATTGACTTGAATCTCGGTCAATTGAAAAACCCAACGATTGCCCGGCGCTTGAGGGCAGACCAGGCGGATGGGTCCTTTATCCGGGGTGACAGAGGCAATCCACTCATCACGATCCTTAAGTGCTATGATGCTTCCCTGCAATTCATCGCGGGTGATCTCGACCGCATACCCATCGGCTGCCACAGCCGTGATCGAGACATACTCCCCAGTCACCCCCGCTCGAGCGAAGAGCTCATCCAAGGCGACGCCGCTCCAGGCTGTGATTTCGTTTTCTCCGGTGGATTTTTGCATTAAGACTTCGTTTAACTCCGTGAAGTCCATTCCGCATAAATCCTGATAGGTGTACGTTTTCTGGGCGAAGCCTTCCCCGATAATCTTCAACTCCCAATCCACCTTGGGAGCGCCGCCACAAGCCACTGCTCCTATTCCAACCACGATCAACAATAAACAGCATTGGAGTACCAATCTTCCTTTCCTCAATAGTTGCATATCTCCCTCCGAAATCAGGTTAATGTAAAGTGGCTCAAATGACTTTCTCGGACAAATAGCGGAATCATCATCCCAATCTGGGCAGAATTATCTTGAGAACTTCCTCCGCTTGAAGCGCCAAATATGGAAAACAGTTCATTTGGCTATTTCCGAATGAGAAATATGGGGATGAACATATCCCGCTCAATTAAGTTTCCATGATTTCCCAACCTCCCCTCTTCGCTGACCGAGTGCATGCCATGGTCAGCGAAAATCACGATCAATGTCCCTTCTGGCGCGAGCTCGATCAACTCCCCCACGGCGGCATCGACCTCGATGATGCTGGCTTCCTCTTGCGGCGAGCCCGGCCCATAACTATGCCCGCTATCGTCGATTCCATGAAAATGGACGAAGAGCAAATCTGGCATACCAGCAGCCAATATTTCTTGAGCATTGGTTAACACATTATCATCCGTACGGCCATTGCCATCGCGGTCGCCAGAAAGGGTAGTCTCGGCACTACTCAAATTAAAGGCCAGGGCTTCTCCTTCCACTGCAACGACCTCCAATCCGCGCTCCAGGGCGACATCGAAGATCGTCTCCACCTCTGTCTTCCGTATCCCACGCTGATCGGCGCCATGGATCGCAGGAGGAGCGCCGGTGAGGAAAGAAGCCGTAGAGACAGTGGTGATCGGCGGATAGGTTGTCACCGCAATCAGAGGCGGATCAAATTCTGTTAGAACAGTCAACAGACCTTTCTCACAGGCTTCGAGGTAACGCAAATATCCGAAACCATCGAGCATGATCAGGAGGACATGCTCAGCGGAGGCTGTTGTTAGAGGGCGGCCAATCGCCTGTTCTGGGATACGCAGGTCAAGCGCTGTTGCGGCGGTTGGCGCGATGTCGGTGATGCTGGCTTTCACTTCCGAGAGCATATTCGAAGGCATGATCTCAATAGCCCCCACTTCAAAACGATCCCCTGCGATCAGCAGTTCACCCTTCTCAAGCCACCATGCGCGTTCAGCGATCGATGCCCATTCGAATGGATGTTGATTACCCTCATGATCCAGGATGGTGATCTCCTCAATCACTTCAAATCCATATTCATATAACACCTGCTCGAGGGGCACTCCCATTTCGCCATCAACCGTCTCCCCAAAGCGCT
>CAYGXU010000075.1:0-15960 GCA_964353875.1 uncultured Anaerolineaceae bacterium
AAAGCAAGCTTTTGGACTCCAATGTGTGGAGTGCATTAGCTTGCTAATGCGAAGTTCCCAAAAGCAAGCTTTTGGACTCCAAATAATCCATCCCTGCCATACAATTGCCATAAAAACCTTTTTATAATACGCTCAAGGAAAACCATTCGGATAGGACGCACATGACCGCTACGATTTTGGTCGTTGATGATGAACCCGCCATCCTGGATGTGCTCACTTATAACCTCCAGAAAGCGCATTATCGCGTCATGGTGGCGCGCGATGGCGTACAAGCACTCGATCAAGTCAGTCGCGAGAAGCCCGACCTGATCATCCTCGACCTGATGCTCCCCGGATTGGATGGCTTGGAGGTCTGTCGAGTCATACGCAAGCAGGGCAACCTACCGATCATCATGCTCACCGCCTTGGATAAGGAGGTGGACCGCGTGGTGGGCTTGGAGTTGGGCGCAGACGATTATGTTGTCAAACCTTTTAGCGTGCGCGAGCTGATGGCGCGCGTCAAGTCCGTGCTGCGCCGGGCACACCCCACCCCCGACGTAGCTCACAACAAAGCTATGTTGGGACCATTGAGCTTAGATCCCGATCGGCACGAGGCATCCTGGGAAGGGACCCCGATCCCGCTCTCGGCTCTGGAGTTCACCTTATTGCATACTTTCCTGCGCCATCCTGGCCAGGTCTTGACGCGTGAACAATTGCTCGACCAGGTTTGGGGCTATACCTATACCGGCGACTTGCGCGTGGTGGATACGGCTGTCAAGCGTTTGAGGCTGAAACTGCGCGCGGCCGACCCTCAAGCCGCTAACTTCCTGCATACCATCCGAGGCGTCGGCTATAAAATGACCGACGGGGATTGAGCGCCTCCCCTAGATCGGTCCTTTGGAGGTTTCATTCGTGATCCATAACCTGAGGGGAAAGCTTATCCTCAGCCACCTGGCAGTGATCCTGGTTGCTTTTTCCGTTGCAACTGGGTTGCTCCTATCTCTGGTTCAAAGTTATTTCATCAGCGCACTTGAGCAAAGCCTGGCAGCCCAAGCACAACTCTTGGCCCAGGCTCTCATTCCGGGTGCGGTGGTCGCATCCCTCTCTCAAGCCATATCTCCTGCCTACAACGCTGTTCAACAACAACAGGTTGGAAACATCGCCGTTCAGGTAGAAAGCAAAGCCACCCCGACCGGCCTTGATCTCAACCCTGGCCTACGGGAATCAAACCTGGCTTATCTCAGCCAGGTCTCGGTTAAATTAGATACTGTGCTGGAAACCCGTTTCCGAGTTTTGGATAACCAGGGGATCGTGCTCGTCGATTCGGCCGGCGCAGAGCTGGGAAAAGACTTGAAGCAAGAGCCGATGATCGCCAGCGCATTACAGGGTCAGGGGCAATCTCAACAAGAGATGATTGGCAGAGAGAACTGGCTCTTCGTCTCCGTCCCTATCTGGATGGAGGGGCAAGTTGCCGGGGTGATCACCATCGGCCAACCGTTGCGCGACATCGCCGCCGTCCTGTCGGATTTGCGTCTACGACTATTGCTGGTTTTGGTCATCGCCTTACCCCTTTCCGCACTGGTTGGTTGGATTCTTGCTCGCAATATCGCCCAGCCTGTACGCATGCTGACCACCGCCACGGGAAGATTGAGCCAGGGCGATTACGACTACCCCTTGATCACGAACGGTCGTGACGAACTAGCCCAACTGAGCCGCACTTTTGCCGCCATGCGTGATCAATTACAGGCCGTGGAGCGCATGCGGACACAATTCGTCAGCGATGTCTCGCATGAATTACGCACCCCACTCACCGCCATCAAAGGGCTGGTCGAAACCCTTGAGGATGGCGCGATCGACGATCCCAGAGTACGCGACCGGTTCATGGCCTCCATCGAGGGGGAGACCGATCGCCTCATCCGCCTGGTCAACGACCTGCTGATCCTCTCCCGCGCCGACTCCCAGGCGCTCGTCTTACAGCGCAAAGAGGTTGATCTGAACGACCTTCTAAGTAGCATCGTGGAGCGTTTGCAGCCGCAGGCGGCTTCTCTTAACCTCACCCTCCACCTCGTGCTTGATGGGCAGCCCCTGTTGGTCAGCATTGATGCTGACCGCATCGAGCAGATCCTGGTCAATCTACTCGACAACGCCATGAAACACTCCCCTACGGGCGCGTCGATTTGGGTGGAAGGGGATCGCGCTGAGGTTGAAGGGCACGAGCCGCAAACACCCGCCCAGGATTCGGAAGTTTTTCCACCCATCCCGCCGGGAAAATGGGTTGTCGTGAGCGTCACTGATTCAGGTGAAGGGATCACCCCCAAGGATCTCCCCCATGTTTTCGACCGTTTCTATCGCAGCGAACCTTCACGCTCGCGCCTGCGAGGCGGGAGTGGATTAGGACTATCCATCGCCAAAGCCCTGGTGGAGGCTCATGGCGGGTGCATTTGGCTGCAAAGTCCTGCGCAACCCCACCCACTGCGTGGACCAGGTCCTGGCACGACTGCCAGCTTTGCTTTGCCGATCGCCTGAAAGTATTTCCCTGCAAAGGTTCGCTTCCCATCAAGGAAATGACAGCAAACTCATCCTTCGCCATTGGCTTGAACCGATCTTGACACCGGCCTGTCATCGACCTGCCACTTGGGGATGATCTCATTAATCTTGAAGTTCCAACACCCTTGTGATCAGTGTCTTTCCACGAGGCGTTAAGCAGCACCCAAGAAGACCTGATCGCACAGGTGACGGAATAAGGATCAATATCTTAATCTACAGAAGGAGGTTATCTAATGAAAGCCATTCCTATCGTTCTTCTTGGTGCCCTGGCTCTTGGCCTCTTCGTCCCCTCGATTTCATCCCCGCGGACGGAGACGCTTGGGAGTGTATCCGTTACCGGTGAAGCTGTGGTCAAGGTTGTCCCTGACGAGGTGGTCATCACCCTGGGGGTGGAGACCATGCATGCAAGCCTCGAAGTCGCCAAACGCCAAAATGACGAGCGCGTGAAAAAAGTCATTGCAGCAGCAAGAAGCTATGGTGTCGAGGACAAGTTCATCCAAACTGATTTCATCAGCATCATGCCTCAATATGACTACAATGAAGAACGCGTGGATGAGATCGTCGGCTATCATGTCGGAAAAGCGATCGAGATCACGCTGAAGGACATCTCTCAATTCGATGGTCTCCTGGCGGGCGCGCTTCAGGCGGGCGCCAATTACGTCCACGGCATCGAGTTCCGCACCTCCGAGCTGCGCAAATATCGTGATCAGGCCCGAGCGCTGGCCATCCAGGCGGCACAAGAGAAAGCCCAGGCCTTGGCTCAGGAGTTAGGCCAAACAGTGGGCGAACCCACCTTCATCAGTGAAAACGCCTCCGGTTGGTGGTCTTCCTATGGCAGCTGGTGGGGTTCACGTTGGGGAAGCATGGTATCCCAAAACGTGATCCAGAACGCCGGTTTAGGAGCCTACACCAGCGAAGGGGGACTGGCAGCGGGCCAGCTATCCGTCAACGCCAGCGTCTCGGTGACCTTTGAATTGAAATAATGGTTGAAGCGCACAACGCCGAAGAAACCTGACGCCAAAGAAACGAGGGTAATACCATGAAGCAAAAACGATCCATCAAGCGGTTTTTTATCATCGGTTTACTGAGCATCACGCTGATCGCCATGCTGGGCGCTTACTCTGCTGTAGTCAGCGATCTGCCGAACCGTATCTACTCCACTGCGCAACTTGCATTTCTCCAACGCAACGCATTACGCAGCGTCTCGCAAATCGCACCGATGCTGAACTTCATTGGAGCGGATGGGATTGTTGACCTCATCACCCTGCCCTGGAGGACCAGCCGAGTCCGGGCTCACCTGACTGCTCACTACGAAGAGTTGGAGGATATCAGCGCCACCGTTTATGACCTCGATTTTCAAGGCGAGTATCAATTGCTGCAGCCGGGATCGGAGAGGGCGACAGTTGAGCTCTTCTTCCCATTCCCCGACAATCTGGAGACCCTGCATGAGGTTCGTTTCCTGGTGGATGGCAAGGAACCGCTTGATGTCCAATATTCCATCGAAGGCATCCGCTGGGTAACCGAGTTGGAAGCGGGTGAGGAACACCAGGTGAACATTGGCTATAAAGCCGACGGCGTTAACACCTTCAGCTACCTGCTCCCCTATAATCAGCGCTCGGATGTCGATGTAACCATCACCGTAGCGGGACTTATGGGCGCGACTGTGCCAAGGACCTCCCTCCAGCCGACAGCCACTGAAGTGGGCAACGCCAGCGAGACGATCACCTGGGCCTACACCAACCTGATCCCCGATCGCAACATCCAGCTCAACCTCCCCACGCAATTAAGCTTTGCGCAACGCGTCGCGCTTTTACAGGACGATTTTCGCTCCCTTGCATCCGTAGCCCCCCTTCTAATCGGCCTGTGTTTGCTTTCCCTGGCGGCTGTGTTTCACCTAAGCCAGGTTCGTCTGCAAATCGAAAATTACCTGCTCCTGGGTTGCGCTCTGGCACTCTTCTACCCCCTCTTGACCTTCATCAGTGGGCTGGTGGATGTAAAGGTGGCGGCGGCATCCTCATTGTTGATCATCACGGGCTTATCCCTGCTCTTCCTCAAACCTGCCATGGATCGAGCCCGAGTCCTGTGGCGGGCAGCGCTCGTAATGCTCACCTTTTTAGGGATCTTTTCATTGGGTCTGTTGACGCCCTGGCGAGGGATGCTGTTGACGGGCGGCGGTGTGCTGCTGCTCGGGATCCTCATGCTGCTCTACGCCCGACGGCCCATTCCACCGGAACCAGAGCCGATTCTGCCCATCGATGAACCAGAGGCAAAGCCGGAGCCGATTCTGCCCGTCGATGAACCGGGGGTAAAACCGGAGCATAGGTTGTCGAAGGAGATCAGCGATGCCTCGCCGACTTATCATTGCCCCTACTGCGCTCGCGAGCTGGAGCAGGAATATCAATACTGCCCCAACTGCGGTCATGGCGCCGACCAGGTCCAGCACTGTGCGCGCTGTGGACATGAGCAATTCATCCCGACGGAGTTGGAGCGGGTCTATTGTCTGCACTGTGGAGAGGAATACCTGTCAGAATAGAAAGCCGAGCCGGCTTCCGCGCCGCCGAGCCTTACCCCCCTATCATCCCCCCTAACCCCCCTTGCTAAGGGGGGATGGGGGGATTGGGGGGATGAGGACTGTCCAGGCGCAAATGGGGGGATCGATGACGGGCCCAAGTAATCTCAGCAATTCTTCGGCTCTATTGCCTTCCCCTACCCGGTTTCAGGCTCCTTCACACCTTTCAGATCAACCCGTAATGCAGCGGTCAAAAACCCCAAGATGACCCACAGATGCGGCAGGGCGAAGGTATCCAGGCTGAAGCCCTCGATCAATTGCGCCACCAGAGCCAGCAGCCCCGCCAGGCCGAGCAGGCCTTGAATGCCTTTTTTCTTCCGAAGCGACCAGGCGCCAATGGCGAGCAGAGATAGCCAGGCCATAAAAAGTGTAAATCCCAGCAGACCGGTCTCAGCCAGGAGCCGAACCCACAGGCTTTTCGGATTGGTGAATTGGGGCGCTCCGGTGAGGAGACGGATGATTTCCGGCAAAGCATAGCCATAAGCCGCGACCGTTTCACGAAAGAAAAAGCCCGTATTCCCCAAACCCACGCCGAAGGCAGGATGACGGGCAAAAACCTGGAAACCGCTCTCCCAATAAATCACTCGCTCGGCATAGGCCAGACGATTGGCCAAGGTGTAAATCGGCTGCGAGGATTTCGTCAGAACCGTGAAGTAATCAAGACCAAAGATGCGCTCCATGCGCCAATCGAAACGAGCGACAATCGAAAGCAGGAGGTAAATCATCAGCACAAAGACCAACAGCATCCCTATCCAAAGCGCAAAACGTAGCAGCTTGTTTGGTTCGCCGCGCAATCCTTGCTTCGGCGAGGATTTTTGCCTCTTGATGGCTTGCGTCAGGCGACCTGCCGCCTGCCACCCAAATCCCAATACCAACACCCCCAGGATGGCAATCAAGCTGAGAAGTCCGATGCGCGACTTGGAGAAGAAGAGAATCAGCCCACCCCAGAGCAGTAATCCCGACTCGAGCGAGAAACGGGTTGGCTTTTTTCGAAAAATCGAAACACCCCGCATCACACTGGACATCCACAGAGGCAAGTAGAGAATCACCAGTTGATCCCCTAACCAGGAGGGTTCGTACGCGAAACCGGTGACCCGATCGCGGGGCACATCATAAATGGAAAAGAAGCGATGGATATTTTGAAAATCGGGGTGTACGCCGCTGCCATCATAGATGAAAACGAGTTGTAAAGAAGCCCATGCTAACATCAGGGCTCCACCCGCATAGAGCCATCCCAAACCACGGCGCAGATCCGTTTGCGAGCGCATGAAAGTGGCAACGACAAAGTAAAAGCCCACCCCAATGGCCAAAGTGACCAGGGCGCGTATCGTGCGTCCCCACATCTCCTGCCCGGCGGTGGGGTAAATCTCGTAGAAAAACGCCAGTCCACTCGAGAGCAACACCGCCAGGAGAAAGAGCAGCAAAGGCTTGAACAATGGGGGAAGTTTCCCATCCCGAACAAGAGAGGGGATGAGCCAGACGAGAAACAACAAAGCCAACGGTAAACCCGCCAGTGGACTCACCGTGCTCCCACCCGTGAAGCGCGCCACAAAAGGGGAACTGGTCACAGGCACCGTGATCATGAGCAGGACAAAGCCAACCCAGGAGGTTGTTTCAAGGATGGTTCGTAGAGGAAGCCTGCCACGCAGCTGGGACCTCCATCCCCTCCTGCCCTTGGATGGATCAGCTTCCGCAAGCATCGCCCGACCTCGATCCATTGCGTCTCAATCGCCTGGGAGAATAATCGACCAGAATGAGCAGGCAACCGACGATAAATGCCACCACCGTCCCCGCCAGCACCAGCCATCCCCGCTTCCACAATATCGGGCGTGTTGGCACACCAGCATCCCTGATTAGTTCATAGGAAATGTTGGGCAGCATGCCGCGGCTGAGTTCGATCTCGGTCTCCAGTTCCTCCTGCAGAGCTTGCGCTTCCACTCCCAGCGGGTAGCTGACGCATTCCCATACCTGCATCGGCTTTCCTTGCTCCATCGACTCCTGGCACTCGACAATAAACGATCCCACCAGCAACTCCGACGCCCGCCAGGCATGCTCGTTGGCCTCATCAAAAACCTCCAAGGTCACCTCGGCCCAGGTCTGCGCCACGCTGGAGGCAATTTTCGGATCTTCATCGAAGGCGATTAATGCCCATTCCGACAGACGCTGTTCAAGCCGCAGCATAGGGCGCATGTCAGAGGGCCGTTCCCAACCACGCGCCTGGCGCACTTCAGAAGGGATCCGTTCCAGGAAACGCTCAAGGGTCGTATCGGCCATGACCAGCGTCGCCATGCGACTGAGGGCGCGGTCCTCCACAACCAGCGCCAACGGCTGGGTGACGCCATAATGGATGCTGACTCCCAGGAGCGCTTCGGCCTGGTAGCGCGGCGGGTGAAGGAGACTAAATAAGAATCCGCCGAGAGCTCCCAATAGGCTCAAGGAGAGGATCCATGGCCATCGTTTCATGGCCCGAGTAAAGAGGGGATGAAGCTCGAGTTCTGCTGTTGGTTCCATTTTCCCAATTCCGCTTTATAGATGAAGTAGATCCACCAGTTATAGTATTACCGCTGAGCATTTGCACGATTCGCATAATTCTCCGGTTGCAGTAGAAATCCGCGCTGCAGTTTATTCGCCTCCATCTATCTAAAGCTGTCATCTTGAGGAGTCCTTCGGCTTCGCTCAGGATAAACTCCGCGACGAAGGATCCCTAAGTACTCGCTTTCTATGGGATCATCGTGGGGATTCTTCGCTCCACTCCGTTCCGCTCAGAATGACATCTATGTTTATAGAGACCATTCCCATGATGTTCCCAGCCGGAAGCTGATCTTGTATCAATCCAACCTGGTAGTAATGCACCATCTGCGATCGTCACAGAGAGCTATTCGGGTCAATGTGCCCTTGCTTCCAGCCTCGTCCTGATGCCCTTCCATGACGAAGAGCGCTGATGAAGACAAGCTACATTTTACCTTGTTATTGCAGTCTGGATGGCGATCCACGCAGCGAGGCGTTTAAGTCGGAATATCTACATGCTTATCTTCAGGAACTACTTTGACAATCTCGGATTACTTTAGTTTCCAACAACTTAGATTATGACGCCATATATTCGGTTGATCCGCATCCAATGACTTCCATATCTGGCGGTGAAAACACGCTTAGCGGAAAGGTGAGGATTAAGCTCTTTAGCCTGTCAACCCCCCTCTGTCCCCCCATTTGCTCCGCCAAAATCACAAGCAGGCTGAGGTCTGAAGGCGCAAATGGGGGGATGAAAGAGGGGCAAAAAGGACAAGCCCGAAATGTGACATTGTCGAAATACTCAGTCATGCCTGCAAACGCAGACCCTAAAGGTCTTCCTGGCAAAGCGAGAGGTCTGACTTGCACGAAATCGCCGATGGAGGATTGAGTTTGGGTTGCGAAACAGACCTTTAGGGTCTTTCGCATCATGAAGATTATGAGGCTTATATTACCGTGGAGGGAGTACCCAGATCGAGAGTTTCATTCACGAAGCCGAATTGCTCCTGTTTCGCAGAAGCGATGCGTGCACAAGCGCTGACCAAACCAAACAGTATCCACATATAGGGCAGGCCGAAGGTGTCGATGCTGAAGCCCTCGACCAACAAGACGGCGCATCCCAAGATACCGGCCAGCCCCACCGCTTTAAAGTAAGGGGATCGATCGCTTGATAACTTCCAGGCTCGGGAAAAAACGCATAGAATCCAAACGATGAAAAAGGTAAAACCGACGATCCCTGTCTCTGTCAGCAATCGCAGCCATAAATTCTTGGGGTTGGGGAACATACTCGTTCCATCACGAAGTACATCTACAACTTCTGGCAACGACCAGGAGAAAGCGGGCATATTCCCCAGGAAGAAAAACCCGGCGTTGCCCAGACCCACGCCTAACAAGGGATGTTCGTTATAGACCCGAAAGGCTGCGCTCCAGTACACTGATCTCTCCGCAAACATTAAGAAATTTGCAAACTCAGCATTCAATCGCGCATGAATTTGATCCAAGATGGCCGATAAGGTTAAGGGAGTCGTTTCTGGCCAATCAATCATGAATATTCTCTCTAATCGCGGGTCAATCTTGCTGCCCAAATAGATCACGCCTACTGACAAGCCTAGAAACAGGGCCAGTATTATGACGATAAGCAAAATGGATAGTAGCGTACTTACAATCCTACTCAAGAGTGGTGTTCTCTTGAAAATATTTCGCCGGATCCAAGCTTGAATGCGGATCATGTGCCGAAAGACAAACCTCAAGACAAGGATGCCAATAATCAATAGGAAACCAATAAGCCCAATACGAGACCGGGAAAAGAAAAGCGTAACAACCCCAACCAAAAACAACATCATCTCAGGCAAATATCTGCCAATCCTCCATTTATGGAGTGAGTTCATAGAGATCATCGTTCCCAGCCACAAGGGGAAATAGAGAATATTAAGTTGATGTGCGAACCAGGAGGCTTCATAGGCGAAACCAGTGATTTGATTCTGACTTATATCCCTAATCGATATGAACTCATGAACTCTTCGCACAATCGGGGGGAAATTACCGCTGCGTAGCAAAATAAACCCGCCCTGCACCAATGCCCATAGAAGCATGATGGCTGCCCCGAGATTGATCAGTCTTATCGTCTGCTTGAGCTTGGCTTCATCTCTTACAATGGTTAATGTCACCAGGTAGAATGCGATCCCGGTGGCCAATGTAAGCCAGGATCTCAATTCGCGTGAGAGCACTGTCTGCCCCTTCCAGGGCAAAATGGGCGCAAAATAAGCGATCAGCGAGGCAATGAGTGCCGTGGCAATGAAGCCGAACAGAGGAAGGGTCTCCAAACGAAGGGTGCCACGTCTGATGAAGTAAGGGATGAGCCACAAGGGAACTAGCAAAACAAGCGGGATCGCTGCCGCAGGATTGACCGTTGAACCTCCGGCAATATCTGCCAATAGGGGTAAGCTTGTAATCGGCAGAAGCAGCAATAGAAGACCCCAAATCATCCACGCAAGACGGGGTTGGACTTTTCCTGCTTTTCCTACAAGGACCTCTTTACCCCTCATTCCTGGCATGCCTCTATCAGTTTTTTCCATTTGGTTCTTGTACTCAGTCAACTTAAATTTGATGGACCCCTTGGAATTTTGCTGAAGTAACTTAATATTTCAAGAGCGGTTCAAATCCCGTCATAGGATTCTCATAAAAAATGCGTAAGGGCGAAGCATTCATTGCAGGTTATTTCAGGTAGTTTCAAGCCACTCAGTGAATGCATCCCCCCTTCGAAACAACGCGACTGCCAAGAAAAAAATAGGACGAACCTCTCATGACAGCGTAATTCTCCACTGATGCTGGTTTTAACCCAGCAGTCAGAACCGGTAAAGAAAATTCCACATCCGATTGGAGAATGATGACTAATGCAAGGGCGCAGTCCATCTTAATCATTTGGTTAAGGCACTAAGGTAATGTTGGGCTCATTATCTTTTTCTCTGCTTGATTGGAAAAGAATAATCATGAGGCTCCCCACCGTAATTCCAAGCAGGTTTCCAGCAAGGATCTGCCCACCACGTGAGCGTGTCGTTGGGCGTTGTGGAACCATGGCCTGTTCTGTCCATTCGAAAGAAACAAACGTGGTAAGACCGCGACCCAGTTTGAGCTCATTCTGAAGCTGTGTCTCAAGGTCGAAGGTTCGTTTTTGAAGTTGTTGAATTCGTACGATATTTTGTACGTCACTTAAATCATACCTTTTAAGTATTCCCAACTCCATCACAGTGAGTATCAATTGCAGATTCAGAGACTTAGCCCGTAGTGCGTGGAAATAAGCATCCCATAGGCTATCTTCTGCAGCCTCCGCCCAACTGTTTGCCATGGCAGCGATGAGCTCTGGATTCTCTCCAAAAACATTCAACTCCCAGCGAGAACCTTTTTGTTCGAGCAGCATTCCACGTTTAAAGTCTTGTAGAGCTAGTTCACCGTTTAATTCGTTCCCTTGTTGTGCAAGGATGAAGATTGCCTTTGCAATCACTTCATCGGATAACACCACTCCTGCTACCTTGCCCAATGCGAAGTCTTCCTCATATTGAGAAAGAGGCGTGGTCATATCAAAGTTCAATCCTATAGCAAATATGGAATGTGTTCTATAGATCGGGGGATTTAAAAAACTGAGGCCATAACCAGCCAACGCTCCCAAGAGACCAAACAGGACAATAATGTACCAGCGCCTTACAATCGAGGACGCAAGGCTTTTAATTTCCAGTTCTTCTTCCACTACTCTTTCTGCTTTCTGAATTCAAAAAATGCAATTAAAGCCATACCCAACAGAACGCTCGATCCGAAAATAATATTCCCAATCATGGGTTTCGCATTCAAAGCGATGAATGAGGCGAATCCCAACACAATGGCCATCAAATGCATGGCAAACACCGCTCGTGCTGGTTCCAGGCCGAGGGCGCATAGGCGATGGTAAGTATGGTCCCAGGCAGCCTGGTATACCGGTATTCCCTGACGAATCCGCGAGAAAGTCACCAGGGCTGTATCGAAAATTGGAACCCCCAGAACCATGATCGGCACAAACCAAGAGGAGAGGATCGGAAGACCTGACGGTGTGTAGGCAATCCCTATCGCCGCCAACAGGAATCCCAATTGCTGGGCGCCCGAATCGCCCAGGAATGTTTTAGCTGGACCGAGATTATAGAAGTAGGTGCCGATGCAGACCCCCAACAATCCTGCTGATGGCATGGTCAGATTCGGTTGGCTACTTTCGATGGTGACGAGCATGAAGAAAGCCGAGGCAATCCCTGCAAGGCCCAACGCCAACCCATCCATGCTGTCGACAAAATTAAAGGCATTTACAATCCCGACCACCCAGAAGATCGTCAATGCGATATTCGCTATCTCGTTATTGAACAAGCGAACTTGTACTCCGGTGAGGATCAGGATGGCCGTCGCAAGCACTTGACCGATCAGTTTTTGAGGCGCTCCAAAGCCAATGGCATCATCCAGTACACCGAAGAGGAAAACGACAATCGCTCCCGCCAGGATCCCCAGGACAGCAGTTAGATCCCTCCATTGAAACCAGAGGCTAATCATTAAGATTGAAAATAATATCACCAAACCGCCGGCCATGGGAGTGGGGGTATTATGGCGCTTATGCTCGCTTGCCCCAGGGAAGTCGATGAGTTTAAGTTTACGGGCAGCAATGATTGCCAATGGCGTGATGATCAATGAGATCAGCACACCGGCCAGGATGGTGGGGAAGTAGAAGGTGAGGTTCAATGGCTCGATCCAATATCTGCAGAGGAATATGGAGACTCAAACCGCGGGAATTGAGCCTCCCTTCATAATCCGTCTCTCAACAACTCCCTATAGACCAGTAACGTCTCATGATTAACCATTTCGTTGGTGAACTTTTCTAACACAGCTTTGCGACCAGCTTCGCCCATGCGGATCCGCAATTCCGGATCCTGCACAAGCCGATGTAAAGCATTTGCCAACGCAATAGGATCTTTAGGTGGCACAAGAAGGCCATTGACGCCGTCCCGGATTATATCACGACACCCAGGCACATCTGTCGCGACAACAGGCTTCCCAGCCGCACCTGCCTCCAACAAGACACGCGGCAACCCCTCGCCGTAACTTGGAAGGGTCACAATGTGCGCTTTTGCCATCAGCGCAGCGACATCATCACAATGCCCCACCCACTGGACAACGCCCTCCTTTGTCCAATGACTAAGCTGAGCCTCAGTGACGGAGGCGGGATATCCGGCATCCGGGGCGCCCGCCAGAATGACTTGCCCAGAAAAACCACGCTCCTTAAGCAACCGCGCCGCTTCCGCCAGTTCCCCCACCCCCTTGTCCCACAGCATGCGAGAAGCCATCAGAATCACTGGCTCGCCCGCTGGTTCAGGGCCTGGTCTGAACCTATCTGGGTCCACTCCGGAGCCGGGTATCACTAAAGTCTGGTTATCTTTGACCAAGCCCTGCTGGACAAAAAAATCCCGATCACGAAGATTCTGAAAAATCACGCGCGAGCCCGGCTTTGAAAGCGCGATTCGATACATGGGATTGACGAGCACCTGGGCTGTTGCAGCCAATTTGCTTGGATTCACATAGAGATAGCCTAAACCGGTGATGGAATTCACCATGGCTGGGATATGCGCTACCCTGGCCGCCAACGAACCATACAAAACCGGCTTGATGGTGAAATGGTGAACCAGGTCGGGCTTTTCTCTCCGATACAGGCTTATGAAATTGTAGATGGTAAACAGCTCCATCAGCGGGTTCCATCCGCGCCGGGAGATCCTGAGGCGTCGCCATGGAAAGCCTTCATGCTTTAATTTTTCAACGTAAGGTCCAGGTGGAGAGGCCAGAAGGATTTGTGCGCCGCTTTCCCTTATTGCTTGCGCCAACGCCAGACGGAAATTATAGAGATACCAATCTGTGTTTGCCGAGAGAAGGATCGTGGTCATGACGCTTCCAACCAGGCCTGAAACATGAGCACATCCCAAAGCTGATACTGCCAATTGCGTTTGCCGGACAAATGCTCGTCCCATTTTTCGCAGACAGGCTCCGGCCTAAAGAATCCCTCCCTCTTTAGCCTGTGCTCATCAAGCAGACCCTGCGCCCAATCACGCAAAGGCCCCCGCAGCCAGGCGTCGATAGGAATGGCGAAGCCCATTTTGGGGCGCTCGATCAGTTCTTTGGGAACATACTGATATAAAACCTGACGCAGGATGTGCTTCCCGCGCCCATTGCGCACTTTCAAGGAGAGCGGGAGCGACCAGGCGAATTCAACCAGGCGATGATCCAACATAGGCACGCGTGCTTCGAGGCTGATGGCCATGCTGGCGCGATCGACCTTGGTCAGGATGTCATCCGGAAGATAGCTGATCAAGTCAAGGTACATCATTCTTAATGTGAAATCCGAAAGAGCAGCCTGGCAAGAACCATCTGTGATTCGGGTTTTTGGCTCGACTCCACTAATCACAATCTCCTCAGGATGGGACCAATGGGAGATCAATCCCCGATAGAGATCTTCCGCGCTGCCTGCATCCAGGATCCCGGCCAACTTATGCAGCTTATCACCCGCTTGGGTTTGTCTCAATCCCCGGGGCAGGATGGAACGCATCGAGGAAAAGATGCGCGTCCAGGCCTCAGGTGAAACGCCCGTGATCAGTTTTGCTAAAAGCGCTCGCAGACCTACTGGAAAAATCCGCAGCCCCGGCCAAAGGGTTCGTCCCCAGAAATAGCGATTGTAGCCCCCGAAGAGCTCGTCACCGCCGTCACCGGACAGGCTTACCGTAACTTGTTCGCGCGCCAAACGGGAGATGAGATGGGTCGGGATTTGAGAGGAATCGGCAAAAGGCTCATCGTACATGGAGGGCAGTTTGGGGATGACATCCAGCGCTTCCCTCGGCGACAAGTACAGCTCTGTGTGATCGGTGCCCAGGTGGCGAGCCACCTCTCGTGCTCGGGCAGCTTCGTCATACTGGTCCTCGTGGAAGCCAATCGTGAAGGTCTTGATGGGCAGGTCGCTCTGGGCTTGCATGAGAGCGACAACGGTAGACGAGTCCACCCCACCCGAAAGGAACGCCCCCAATGGGACATCGGCAATCATGCGCAGCTTGATGGAATCTCTCAGGAGCAAATCCAATTGCTCCTGGGCTTCTCTCTCGGAACCGTAGAAAGGATGGGCAAGGCCTTTCTCGGCCGTTTCCCTGGCCGACCAATAGACAAGCGAAGATGCATCTTTCTCCGCCGAAGAACGCAAGGTCAGGATCGTCCCAGGGGTAAGCTTGTAAAACCCCTGATAAATCGATCGAGGGGTGGGGATGTAATTGTGTCGCATTAAGAGCGCCAGCGCCCCACGATCGATCTCGCCATGGAACTCCGGATGAGCCCTGATGGCCTTCAGCTCCGAGGCAAACAGGAATGTGCTGCCCAGCCACCCGTAATAGAGGGGCTTGATGCCCAGCCTGTCTCTGACCAGATGCAACTTCCGCTCATGGCTATCCCAGAGCGCGAAGGCGAACATGCCGATGAATTTGCGAACCGCAGCTTCGAGCCCCCATTGCTCAATGGCGGCCAGCATAACCTCCGTATCCGACCGTCCTCGAAAGAAATGCCCAACTCTCTCCAATTCATGGCGCAATGGGGCGAAGTTGTACACCTCCCCATTGAATGCAATCACATAGCGACCGCTGGCGGAGAGCATCGGCTGGTGCCCCTCTGGCGTCAGGTCAAGGATTGCCAGACGACAAAAGCCAAAAGCCACTCCGGCAGATGCGTCCGCCCATGCACCTTCATCGTCGGGGCCTCGATGTTTCAATGGACGCGCCATACGCTGGGCGATCGCCTGAAGTTGGTGTATGTCATTCGTATTCGATGCCCAAAAGCCTGTGATGCCACACATTGCATCCTCATTCCTTGAACCAAGAAAGACCAATTTATGCAGAAGGCGCGGATATTCTAACGTAATACAGGACCTTCTGTAACGATTATGTTTACCAACTTCACGAAATTTGAAATCGGATGATTAATTAAAACACAACCGTAGCAGTCGCGGCGAAAAAAAGAAAGGATATCTTAGACGCGAAAAACAGATGCTTCCGGGGATGTCCTGGTAATTGTCATTGGTCAAACACCAAGAATCTTGTCATACAGCTCCTGGTATCTGGAACTGATAGCTGTCAAATTATAATGAGTTTCTATGCGGAGGCGGGCCGCCTTTCCCAATTCCATCCTCTTTTCAGGCCCCATCTTGATCAACTCAAGCCATGCTTCAGCCAACAAACGAGGGCTCTTAGGAGAAACAATTTTGCCTGTTTCACCCACAATCTGCGCCGAATCGCCCACATCCGTCACCACGCATGGCACCCCGCAGG
>CAYGXU010000076.1:0-15411 GCA_964353875.1 uncultured Anaerolineaceae bacterium
AGAGTGGGGCAATATGTGGATTATTTTCAATGGACCAATTCCCCTCTTCCTCCTGTCTCGCCCTATGGTTTCATTGTTGCTGTAGGAATTATTTATTACACCGGGGACGATTATGTGCCGCCGACGAATAATGATCCCATCCCACCTCTGGATTATTATGCCGGCAGCACGGCCACTTGGACAGCGGGATTTGCAGGCATCCCGAACCTGGAAGCTTTCGATGCCACTTACACGGTTACGCTTACTTTCAATTACGTCTGCACGGTCACCTCTACCCTCACTTATACGCTGGCATACCCCGCTCCTGATTGCTTGGCACTTCGTGTAACGGACACTATATTTACTGGAGAGTATTATGAAATCCGCGTTGACAATAGCAATTTCTGGGATGTCTATCTGACCAACGCGGTCCTCACCTGGCCGGATACTTCAGCGCCCGGGGTTTATGTTGATGATTTCAGTTTCAATTCGAATGTGTATTACGAAGCCTATGACTCCACTTCGACGACAAGTTCCACATCCAATGTCGTCTTGCCATCCCGATCTGATACAGGCTGGGTAGCGTCTTTTGGAAATGCCCCTGCCTCCGGTTTTCAGGGAATCTTCCGAGGGGACCTGGCTTTCGTTTATCCATCTCATGAGTTGACCTGCAACTTGACGGGCTCATTGAATTACATCCCCACTCCCACTCCAACCATCACTTTAACAACCACCATCACCAAGACGCCCACGATCACACCGACACCTTCTATGACGCCCACAAAAACGAGTACTCCCACGCCCTCATATACCCCTACAAAGACCGCGACGGTCGCCGCCACCAGCACCTCCGGTCCTGAATGCAGCAAGTTGACCGTCACAGAAATCGATTTTGGAGCAACCTATTTCTATTTCTATGTCAACAATCAAAACTCGGTGGCGGCCTCCCTGACGCAATCCACGCTCTGGTGGCCCACTCCAACCAGTATCCCGGCACAATTTGTGGATTACTTCGGCTTTCGCGGGACGCTTTATTACCCCGGCAATTCGGTGACTTCACCGGTCTCGGCTGCCGCCCCCTCGCTCAGCTTGCCAGCCGCCTCCGAAGGAAAATGGTATGCCGGGTTTTGGAATGTGCCCGCTGGCGGCTTTCAAGGCACCTATGAAGCCCTGTTGATGTTTAATTTACCGGGCGGCCTCACCTGCTCCGTCTCGGCCAGCAAGACGGCCGGAGTCCCCTCGACCAGTACGCCTGTGACCCCAACGTCGACCAGTACGACAACGATCACACCCGTGCCAACATCGACCAGCGGCCCTACTCCGACGAAGACGAATACGCCTACCCCTTCGCCAACCGCTGGGGAACCACCCCCTCCGGATTAAGGAAAGTGCTATCCGGGAATTGCATTGATTGGATGGAGTAAAGGTAGATCAGGGATTTGCATATGTGAAGTGAAAACAAACATTTGAATTGATGCTGCACAGCTGAAGGTGCTCCCGCTTATCAGGAATCCACTATTGGATAATATTTCCAATGCCCTCCATCCAAGCAATCCTCTTGCCTAAAACTACCTCCTTCAACAGGACTGCAGTACTAGTGATAAATCAGAACCTGTAAGCGGACTGTAAGGCTCAGAATCGTCAGCTTGGATAAACTATAGATATCGGAATGATTCGTTTTAGGCATCTGCTGGTGGAGGATCAGGTATGTTAAGGCACTGGTCGAAACATAAGAAGTCCCGCGGCCAAAGTCTGGTTGAATTTATGATGATTCTTCCTCTTATTTTAACCTTGATGATGGCTCTTATTGAGGTTGCACGCATTTTCCATGCCTGGGTAGGGGTGGAAAATGCTGCTAGAGCCGGTATTCGTTATGCGGTTACAGGAGAGTGGAGCGAGGAGGATTGTATCATTCTTTATGGAGGCGAATGCTCAAGCGAAACGCAGGAGGAAATGGCGCGTCTCCATTCGATTAAAAATGCAGCGATTTCGGGTTCTGCAGCTATTATCTTGGACGAGGCCGCGACCAAATACAATCCTGGCTTTTTTGGGGTGACTGTTTGCTCAAAACCTGGACACTTACAAATGCCAACCGCGCCATTTGAATCTTACACATGTAATGATGATGCTGGGGAGCCCTTCGAGTATGCTGGTGATCCTGGAGAGTATGTGATTGTAGGTGTTGATTATAATCTTCCGTTAATCTCGCCTATTGTCAGCACTTGGTTCCCGATTTTACACCTGCGCTCACAGCGTTTGGCTAAAGTTGAGAATTATCGATTTTCGCGAGCGCCAGCACCTCCGCCAGATGTGCCAACCAATACAGCAACTGCCACAAAAACTCCAGTCCCTACAGATACGCCAACTATTACGCTTACACCTACTCGTACTGCCACTCCCAGCAAGACACCTACTCCCACAGCGACGCCAGATTGCAGTTTAATCAGCGTGAATTGGAGCAAGATTAATGCTGACAAAATCCAGATTCAGGTAAAGAATCGCGGTTCGGATAATTTCGAACTGACCAATTCGAGTATGGATTGGACAAAATCGCTTGGTGGCCAGTATGTAAATTTTTTCAAGTGGGCAAGTAGCAATTATTACATAGGGGATGATTTTTCCCCACCCACAATTTCGGATCCTGCACCTCCTGCAGACTTTTTCCCGGGTACGAGTATTAATTGGGTCGCCGACTTCAATGGCATTAGTGATTTGGCGCTTTATGATGGAAGTTATACGGTCGAGCTAGTATTTGAATATTCCTGTCCAATCACGGTTCATATTGCTAATGTGATTGCGACTCCTACGGTTCCGGCTCCTGATTGCAGCGAGATCTACGCTTCCAGTGTACGTGTGAATGGAGATGATTTTGAGATTAACGTCCGAAATAACAATTATATAGGAGCATATCTGGTTGGGTCTAATGTGACCTGGCCGGATAATCTTACTCCAACCATCTTAATTAACGATCTGGCTTTTGTCGGTAATAAATGGGATTATGGAGACTATCACACTTCGGTGACTACCGCACTCCCCTCCAATATTGAATTGACTTCGCGGAGTGAGGGATGGTGGGAAGTGGATTTTAATAACATCCCGGCCGCAGGCCTATCCGGATTCTTCCAGGGTGTGCTCAGATTTAATTATCCGAGCCATGGCCTTACTTGCACTGTAACGGCTGACTTGATTGTCGTGCATACACCTGTGCCGACCATTACCACTACGCCTACGCCATCGAGGACACCGACCATTACCATTTCACCTACGCCATCGAGGACGCCGACCGTTACCAGAACACCTACGCCATCGAGGACGCCGACCAATACCATTACGCCTACGCCATCGAGGACACCGACCGTCACACGAACACCAAGCATTACTCCCACGCCAACCAGCACGCCTCCTCCGGATTGCAACAAATTGGAGGTAAGCAACGTGGGCTTTGATTCGGATGATTTCCAATTCGATATCAGCAATCAGAACGCCATGGATATTTACCTGACCAATTCTGTCCTTACTTGGCCAGCAAGCCAGGCCTACCCTCCACAGTTCTTCAATTTCTTCCGCTTCAATATCCTTTATTATAATACCGATTCGACCAGCTCACCGGTATCCGCTGCGGCTCCATCATTGCAATTGGGCCCTGGATGGAAGCGATTATGGGAAGCAGATTTTGATAATGTTGCGGGATTTGTGGGAACTTATGGAGCTACGCTTACCTTCCGGTTTGATAGTGGTTTGACCTGTTCGGTTTCCGCCAGCCGGACCATGCTTGCTACCTCGACTCCGACCCCAACCAATACCTCACCGCCCCCGACCGCGACCAATACACCTACGATCACCCCCATATGCAGTAATACACCGACGAATACACCCATCCCGCCGCCTTCGGATTGATCGTAGCTCGAACGAAGAACGAAATGGCTCTGCTTATGCAGAGCCATTCTCATAATCAGAGCTGGGTTTGTATGAAAAGAGCCAAAAACTTGCATTCAACTTCTTTCAATAGCTCTCCCTGACTGCAAATGGACCTGGTGTAGGCAAATTGTAAGGTCTTTGTAATCGACTCCAAAGGTATGATGAAGGTGTGTTCTGGTGGGTTAGACAACGGCTAAGCCAGCCCGGTAAAGCCGGGTTGGCAACGCGTGCCCACATCTTAGATCAGAGGTGATAGACGGGCTGTAAAAGATGACTCAAGATCAAAGTATTGGGCGCATATTAATCGCTGATGATGATGCGGACTTCCGAAGTCTGCTTGTTCGACGCGCCGAAAAGATGGGTTTGGAAGTGATCGAAGCCAATGATGGCATCGAAGCTTCACAGGCATTGCAGCAGGGCTCATTCGATATCTTGGTTGTCGATCTCTATATGCCGGGGATGAATGGTCTGGACGTCATTCGAAATGCTCAAAGAGTCGATCGCGACCTGGAAGCGGTTGTTCTGACAGCCAGCGCGACTTTGGAGACCGCCATTGAAGCCCTACGAGCAGGTGTGTATGACTACCTCACCAAGCCTTTAGAATCGATGACGATCTTTGAAATGACCCTCGCACGCGCCCTTGAGCGACGCTACTTGATCCGGGAGAATGAAAGGTTATTCAAAGAAGTACAACGTTTGGCGATCACCGATCCGCTGACGGGACTCTATAACCGCCATAAGTTGAAGGATGGCCTGGATATCGAGGTGGAACGGGCACAACGATATGGACGTCCGCTATCGTTAATCCTTTTCGATTTGGATAATCTGAAAATGATCAATGATCGCTATGGTCATCCGGTTGGAGATCGCGTCCTACAGATGGTCGCCAAGGCGATACAGTGCCACATTCGAAAGGTTGATCTCCCAGCTCGAATCGGAGGTGATGAGTTCCTGATCGTACTTCCGGAAGCCCCATTACCGGCTGCATCGGATGTAGCGAAGAGAATTTGTGAACAAATCATGAACACACCCTTTAACGATATCGTCATCTCAGTCAGTGCAGGGGTTGGTCAATGGAATTCAGATTATTGTTCGCCAACCAGCTTTCTACATGCGGTCGATCAAGCTCTTTATGAAGCGAAACGCTTAGGTGGAAAGAGGATATTCATGTGCAATCAAACCGATAGAACGCCGCTCGATCATGTGGGATGACCGATTAAAAAATGAAGGCGAGGTATTTGATGATCAGATTGATAGGGGGCATCCGAATCAATGAAGAATGACTCAAAGGAAATGCTTATGAGATCATCAGCTTTATCGAAGGAGACCACAGTTCAGGATTGGGAGAAAGAAGTTAAGCTATCTCGAGCTGAAGCGAAAATGGGGAATAGTTCCCCAAGTTTGCAGGGCGCGGGGAATTTACTGGGAAGGATATTCTCGAGCCTGAGAGCCAAGCTGATCCTGCCTTACCTCTTTTTAACGCTCATTACGGCGATGGTTGGCACTTTTGTGGTAACCCGTTTGGTCGCTTCTTCCGTTCGGGAACGCTTCTTCAATCAAATCTATGAGGCCGGCAGGGTAGCTGCTGATGGTGTGGTGCGTAAGGAAGAGGATCATCTTGCCAATCTGAGGTTATTGATTTTCAGTCAGGGAGTTCCTGAAGCTTACGCAGCCAGGGATGCGCAATTGCTTCAAGAAATCTTTTGGCCTTTGGCCTTAAATAATCAGATTGAAGCGGTCACTGCGATAGGGTTAGATGGGATTGAGATTCTCACTCTGGCCCAAAATCCAGATACCAAGGGGTACGGTATCTACCAAGGCACAGACTTTAATCAACTTGAGATTGTTGCACAAATCCTCGGGAATGAGGTAGATGAAATTGGCGATAAGTACGCTGGCTTAGTAAGCACGAACTATGGTCCTTATCTTTATAGTAGCGCGCCCGTGCGCGATTCGGCCAATCAGCTTGTCGGAGTGTTGATGGTCGGCACTCACTTAAATTCGCTCTTAGCGGAGATTAAAAATCAAGCTTTGGCCGACATCATCCTCCTGAATGAGCAGGGGGAATTGATGGCCACGACCTTCCCCAGTGCAGAGGAAGCTCGCGATCAGCTGGAATTAAAGTCGGGGGACATCCCTGTAGATCAGGAAAGCTATGCTACGGGTTTATCCCTCTCTAAGCGCAATTATCAAGCGGTTTATTCCTCGCTATTTGTGCGGCGGGGGGTTGTGGGGATTTTGGGGATTGCCCTTCCGAATAGTTATGTCATCGATACGGAAGCAACCAGCCGAAATACATTCACAATTATCTTCACAGTAGCGACATTGGCAGTCATTATCATTGGCTACATCCTGGCGCAACACATTGCTCAACCGATCTTGAAGCTCAGGGCAGTATCCAGAGCTGTGGCGGAAGGTGATTTAAATCAAAGGAGCGGCTTCAAGCGGTCAGATGAAATTGGCGAACTCGCAACCATGTTCGATTTGATGACCCACCGTCTGCGAAGGCGTACAGCGCAGACCGCCCAGCTCTATCAAGAGTCATTACAGCGTAATGAGGAGTTGGCCAGGATTAACGCTCGTCTACAAGAGACCCAGCAGCAACTTATTCAATCAGAGAAACTGGCTGCAGTGGGAGAACTTACAGCCGGCATCGTTCATGATGTCAAAAATCCGCTTGCCGTGATTAAAGGTGTGGCGGAGGAATTGCATGATGAAAATAAACTTCCGCCTGACATCCAAAAACAATTAATGACCATTCGAGAAAACGCCACACGGGCTACACGGATTGTTACCGACTTGTTGAAATTTGCGCGTCAATCAACTCCGGTCATGAAGCGTCAAGATATCTGTGAAACCATTCGGACAGCCATCCGTTTGACGGATTATATTGCCCGTAAGGGACAGGTTGAGGTGCACACAGAGCTTCCGCCTAACCCACTATTGGTCGCTTATGATGCAACCCAAATTGAACAAGTTTTGGTTAATCTCATCCAGAATGCCATTCAGGCGATGCCAGATGGAGGAACGCTTTTTATCCGTTTAGGGAGGGCGGAGAGGAGGGTATCGATTGAGGTGATGGATACGGGAGTTGGAATTACAAAGGAGAACTTGAGGCGAATTTTCGATCCTTTCTTCACGACCAAACCGGCAGGGGAGGGGACGGGATTGGGCCTCTCTGTGAGCTATGGGATTATTTCCCGCCACAGTGGGAAGATTGAAGTAAAGAGTGAGGTCGGTAAAGGCACGAAGTTCACCATTAACTTGCCAGTCGACCAAAACGGACAAACTATAGGTGGAGGTTAGAGAGTGAGCTCGGTAAAGGTACTTGTCGTCGACGATGATCCTTCATTCCTAGACTTGATGGCGATGCACCTTCGGAAAAGGGGGTTCCACGTCGAAGTCGGTCGTGATGGGCTAGAAGCTCTTCAAATCATTCGTTCGCATGGGCCATTTGATGTGGTCGTCACCGATCTAATGATGCCAGGTTTGAGTGGCCTTGAACTTCTTCGCAGAGCGCGCAAACTAGATCCTTTCCTGGAGGTGATTGTAATCACGGCCGGTGGTTCTTTGGAGATGGCCATTTCTGCGTTGCGTGAAGACGGGGCATTTGATTACCTGACAAAACCGTTAGAAATGATGGGTGAGCTTTCTCTGGCGGTCGAACGTGCGGTAGCGCATCGATTGTCCCGGCTCGAAAAAGAGAAAATGCATACCAAATTACTTGTAGGTCAACAGAAGTTAAAGAACCTTCTTGCCAGCACTGGGGACGCCATCCTGGCAGCCAATGAGCGTGATGAAATCATCATTGCCAATTATGCTGCTTCCCGCTTGCTGGGCGTAAACGAAATTATCAACAAAGAAAAGGTGATCCCCTTGCCAGAGAGCCTTATAAGCCATGTGGTTCGTTGGCGCATTCTCGATGGAAATCAAACCGTGAATGTCGAGATCCCTTGGCCTGATGGTCGTGTGTTCCTGGCAAGAATGGTCCCGAAGATGGAGATCGAGGGGAAGCGATCAGGCTGGGTGATGATTCTTCGGGATGTCACTTATCAAAAACGGTTAGAGATGTTCATCGTGCGTAGTTTCTCTAAGGTGACTGCTCGCATCCGTCAGCCCATCGAGCAGGCACGAGTCATTATGTCTCAACTGGAGAAATCCTTGAGCAATGGATCCGGCAATCCCCAGGAGCAGATCATCCGATTGCGGGAGCTTTTTAACTTGGCCTACTCGAGTTCGGATGAGCTGCTTGCACTCAATAAAAACGGTTCGGATCTAAGTAAAGGTATGAAGAAAATCGCCATTGGGGAGTTCCTAAGAAAAGAATACGCTCCCTTGGCAAATGAGCTTCAAGCTGGGAAACAGATGAAGCTACGTTGGGAAGTGTCTGAGGATCTGCCCCCGCTCGAGATTGAATACTCAACTATGGCGCAGTTATTTCACCATCTTCTCAGTCGGGCTATATTGAGAAGTCGAGCAGGGGATGAGATTCTAATCCGTGCCTATCAACGCGATGCGTATATCTGGCTTGAGGTGATTGATGTAGGGCCACTTTATGGTGAGATCAGCGGATCCATCCTGTCCGAGACGTCGGTTGAGGTTCAATCTCAATTGATGGAACGTTCAGAGATTGAACTGGCCGTAGTGAAAATGTTAGTTGAACAATTGCGAGGGCAGGTTTGGACACGCAGAACGGAAGAGGAAGGTATATCCGTTGCGATATGTTTTCCTCTAATTCCTGAAAGGATCATGGTTTAGATTTCAATAGGTAGGATGGGGTCTTTATATGGCAAATGATATTCAAATTCTTATTATTGATGACGATAATGTCTTGCTTGATCTAATCTCCCGAAGATTGGAGCGTATGGGATGCAAACCGGATCGGGCATTAGATGGCGAAGAAGCAATGGATCAGATTGCCAACAAGACATACGACCTTGTTGTGACCGATATCTACTTGCCGAAAAAATCGGGGTTAAGTTTATTGGATGAGATTAAAAAGCGCGATCCTCATACTCAGGTGATTGTCATTACTGGCGGTGCAACATTAGAACTAGCTCTTGAAGCATTGGACAAGGGTGCATTTGCATATTTGTCCAAACCTTTTGATCATTTACGTATTTTTGACCATACCGTTAAACAGGCTTTAAGATTCAGGAAATTAATGCAGACAGCCTTTCAAAATCAAGGATGTTTACCCACGCCCACAACCTCGATGTCGGAAAATGAAGAGAAATCTGACCCCAAGGAGCGATTGGCAGAGGAGTTGTTGCAGGTAATACAATATCTCCCCGATGCCATCCTTATCGTTGATAAAAAGGGTGAGGCTCTTCTTGCCAATCCGACTGCCAAACGTTTAATTTCGAAGGGTTGGAGTGTGAAATCTTTGCCTGCGGAGATTTATCAGGCTGCCTTGAAGGGTCGAATGAATGGTGGGGGTGCCTCGATTCATGTGGACGGGTCAAACTATAAAATGCGAGCGGTTGAAATGAATGGGAACAATGGAGATTGCAACGTGTTTTTCTTCCTCCAAGCCATTCCCAATAAAGAGGTCAGTCCTTCTCCCGGCCTTCATGAACCGATCAATGCGTTAAAGACTTGTCTGGCATGGCTATATGGGCAACGATTGCGGGAAAAGGAATTTCGAGTGATACGCAGGATGGCAGAGCAGGTGACATTGATTGAGCATTTGCAGGAGCCGAATAGCGGACCGAGGCAAGGGGTTACAGGTTTATTGACAAGAGGGGTACAAGATTGGAGTGAGATCAATCAAGCCCTTCAGGATGGACCACAGTAATGCCCAATCCTTGTTGAACAGCAAAGATGAAATAGTTTGCCTGCATCGTATTGGGTTGCTTCGATGAAAAGCAATCTTCATTGCATAAAATAACCTTTCATTTATTCGTCCGTTTGCCTCCCATATACTTTGATGGCCAACTAGAATTGATCCGCGGTTGGCTCTTATGCTGGATGTTTCTCCACACTCAGCATCATTTCCTAGAAGCAATAATTCCATGAATATGGCAGCAAAATAGGCTCGCCGAAAGCAAAACTATTTAGGCGATGATGTCGTCCATGAATAATTCATCGATGGCATCAAGGGGCAATCTGGCAGTCAGGAAACCTAGACAGCGAATGTCAATTGCATGACTCTGATAAAAGCTCACTTAGATTAAAGCAACGAGGTTTTAACTCATGGCGGGTTTGGAAGGACTCCCACGGAACCACCAACGCCACTCGCGGTTTTCCCAAACCACCAGGATTTGTGCCGCGTTAAAAATGGACGAGTAGGTTCCGCTGAAGACACCAATGAGCAAAATCGTTACAAAGTGACGCGTGGTCACACCGCCGAAAAGCAAGAGCGCTAACAGAGTGAGCAAGACAGTCAATTGGGTATTGATTGAGCGGTCCAGGGTTTGCACAATGGAATGGTTCACCAAAGTTTCGTAATTGAGACGACGATGGATGCGCTGGTTTTCACGGATGCGATCGAAAACTACGATCGTATCATGAACGGAAAAACCGATAACCGTAAGTAAGGCTGTTAAGAATAAGGCATCCACCTCCCAGCCCAGGAAATGCCCAAAGATTGCTTCGATGCCAATCACTACGGCAACATCATGCAACATGGCGATAATCGCTGCCACTCCAAAGCGAAAAGCGTTTGGGACGCCTCGAAATGCGAAGGTGATGTAGGTTAGAATGCCGAGCGTTGCTAAGCCGACCGCACCGGCTGCGCGTTGTGCTACCTCAGCACCCACAGCGGGTCCTACCGTTTCGAAGCGGAGGATGGTGACCTGACTGTCGAATCGGGAACTCATCTCGGCCACGATCTGGTTGGCTGTGGCTTCATCAATTGATTTGCTTCGAACGGATATTTCATCCGATCCAACGCTTTGAACAAGGGCATCCTGAATATTTAATTGGTCGTATAACTGGACGACATCTGAAGGTCCGGGCGTTTCCCCGCTTTCAAAACGGACCTCTAACAAGCTGCCCCCAGTGAAGTCGATTGCCAATGGGAATCCCCAAATCGCCATTGCTAGCATGCCGGGGATGATCACGAGAAGAGATAATCCAAAGAACCAGTATCGTTTTCCAACAATATTGAACATCGGCCGCCTCTATACCCCGAACCACTTCGGGTGTCTGCTGAGATTGATTCTATCGAGAACAACATGGAGGAATGTCCTCGTGACTGTAATGGCTGTAAATAGGCTCACTAGGACACCAAGCGCCAGGGTAAGCGAGAAACCTTTGACAATGCTTGCGCCAAACGTATTGCCAAACCAATAGAGGATTGCGCAAGTGATCAATGTCGAAAGGTTTGAATCACGAATGGAAGGCCATGCGCGAGAGAATCCGAGGTCAATGGCTTGCTGCAATGTACGGCCAGTCCTTAATTCCTCTTTCATTCGCTCAAAAATTAAAATGTTGGCGTCAACGGCAACACCAATAGAAAGAACGAAGCCGGCAACGCCTGGTAATGTGAGTGTAACCGGGATCAATTTGAAGAGAGCGAAGGTCACTACTGCATACACAAGCAATGCAAGATCGGCCAGGATTCCGGGTAAGCGATAGTAGGAGGCCATGAAGAGGATCACAACGGCGAAGCCAATCACACCCGCAATCGCGCTCTTCCTTAAGGAGTCTTGTCCAAGCGTAGGACCTACGCTCTTACTCTCAGCGACTTTCAATGGGATGGGAAGCGCGCCATAGCGCAATTGAACGGCCAGGCGGTTAGCCTCATCATAGGAGAAATTCCCCGTAATTGATCCCTGTCCTTGAGTGATGGCACTTTCGATTCTCGGAATTGAGATCACCTCTTTATCCAAGACAATTGCCAGGAAATCACCAATATGGGCCTGGGTATAGTCTCCGAAGGTCTGCGATCCTTCCTCGGTTAAGATGAAGGAAACACTATAACGTCCGGTTGCATCCGGAGGGGCAACGGCGGCGTTCTCAAGGACCGCTCCCGTCATAACAGTGGTGTAAATCCTATCCAGCGGGTCTTCCAAGGAAGGTTCGACAATTGTCTCACCGGATGGTTCTTGAGGGATAACTTCTGAGGTTTGAAAGTCGGTTTTGATTTTTTGACCCTGGAGAAGGTAGATTTCATCGGATGTAAGATCTCCCATCTCCACGAACTCCAACAACCCGGTTTCACGAATAGCGGCAACAGCTTGCTCTGGATCATCAATTCCCGGCAGTTCGACCAGGATCCGTCGGGTGCCAGCGACCTGGATGACGGGCTCGGTAACCCCTAAACCATTGACGCGATTTCCGATGATTTGGCGAGCGGTGTTCATTTGCTCCTTGGTGACTTCAGCATCGGAGGGAAGGTCTGCTTCTAATAACACTCGCAATCCGCCTTGAAGATCAAGCCCACGCACGATCTTTATCTCGCGATCAAATGAGCCAAGGTGGATGCCAGGATTGGTGGGAAGGACCACCCACACGGCGGCAGCAATAATAAGCAGGATGGGGAAGATCCAACGGGAAAAGTTTCGTCTCATGCGAAAGATGACCTCCAATAATCACTAAAAACCAGCCACTCCTCGGTTGTTGACACCGGAGGGCTGGCTAAGTGGGGGAATTATACATCTTGTGCGGGGAGGTGTCCAACACCTAGGTGCTTCAAAACTCTCTTTAAAATCTCCCTTGGGGAAAGCTGTGTTGTATCAATCAATAGGTCACAATGCTCCCTGGCGTGTCTTAAACGCCTCACTTGCTCGTTATATTCTTCCTCGGTCCAAAGAAATTTCTTCCGTTTAGTCGCTCGATCGAATGAGACGTCCAGAAAAACAAGCATATCCGGTTGACTCATCAGCTCCCACATGGCGGGAACATAGGAGTGCTCTTGCGCGACTTGTCTGGCGTCGAAACCAAGACTTTGAAGATTTTTTGCCAGGGTGGTTTTTCCTGCGCCACAGGGACCTACGATGGCAATGCTTCCGGGGGACTTTGCCATTCGATCAACCGTTTAAAAGGTTCTCATCATAAAGGCATGCTTGCTGTCAGTCGACGGATATCATCTTCTCTTCTTGGCAGAATGGCGATAATCGCTACACTGATATCATCCGAGGGTCGATTTTGGTCTGAAATAATCGCCTGTTCCAGGAGATAATTAGCCCAGTGGGATGCATCCGGCGGGTCTATTTGCATCAATTGCCTTACGCATGCAATGATGTCAAGCGGTTGACCCTTCGATTCCCCGGCATGAATGAGACCATCGGTAAAAACTACGGCGATCAGACCTGGCTCAAGCGACATTTGTATGATCTCAGGTCGAATGCCGATTCTTGTTCCAATAGAAGAGGAGGGCTGGTTCAACAAGGTGATTTCACCGCTCCGAACAATGATGAGATAGCAGGGATTATTTCGTGTGATGACAAGAGTTTGGCTTTGAAGATCGATGGAAAGAATGTTGAGCGTCGCCTGTACTTTCCCTGAACGGTAGGTATATAAATAGTCAGAAGCAGCCCGAGCGACAGCACCATCCCGGACGCCTTCCGCCAGAAGACTTACTGCTTTTCGTGTAACGATATTAGAGATGGCCTTGGCAGATTTCCCTGACCATTGACCATCGGCTAACACCAAGGAGAGTCCACCATTCGGTCGTTCAATCAATTCGACCGTGTCTCCGCTGACGGAGGTGGCGTATTTCCCGATTTTGGCAACAGAAATATGAGCTTCCACGAATTTGATTGTACAATGGGGATAGTGGATAAAGCAATTTGTAAGGTAATAGAAAGGTAACGAAACTCGCAAGTGAGCTAGAGTAAGGGCATATTGAATACACGGATGTTTTTCGTGTGATAATGTAATGTAGTGGGAGAGTGTGTCCTTGGCCGGAACATATACTGCCGTGGAACTTCCAAGGGCGATTGAAGCTGTCTTAGAAAGAACAGTTGGCCTGGCGGGGGATAAGCCAGTTGCTGTTATTGCCGAATATCCCGCCCATCTTCCTGCGGTGGAAGGGGATCAGGAACAGCTTGCGCAGATTATTATGAGCCTGGTCGCGCAAATGGTTGCAATCACGGATCGGGGCGAGATACACATTGGGGCGGAATTGCTAGCGGCAGGGGAATCACCTCAAATAGCGACACTCCTTGAAGGCAAACCGGAAAACCTTTCGCGTGGAGGGCCGTGGGCATTAGTCCGTGTGACTGGAAAGGGCACGACTGGTTTGGGGCGGGATTTGGCTTCATTGCGTGAATCCTACCATCGAACCCAAGAGCAACCGAGAGTATCTCGCGATGGCTATTCTTTAAAGATCTGCCGAGATATTATCGAAGGTTATGGAGGGGAATTATGGATTGAGTTGGTTCCAGGGGAAGGTTTCTGCTTGAACATGGCTCTGCCCTTACGCGCCGCGCGTTATGGCAATGCCGATCTCACTCCCTTATATCGTATGGTTGAGACGAAATTGCCTGAGGGGGATAAAGCCATCAAAATGATCCTGCTAATGGCAGAAGAAGAGACTTTGCGGGACTTTCTCTCTCAGAACTTGGCGAAAGCTGGCTATCGTGTCTTACCGGCACACGATGGCGCCAGTGTACTCGCCTTGGCGCGCAGCGAGAAGCCTGACTTAATACTCTTAGACCTCGATGCGCGTGACCCACCCGGGTTTGATGTGGCAATGGTGCTGAAACAAGATAACAATACACGCGATATCCCGGTACTTTTCATGACCTCCGTTGCAGATCCGGACGTGGGGATGAGAATGGGGGCAGTGAATATTTTGGTTCGTCCGGAAGGAACAGGAAAACTCTTAGCAGCAATTGGGTCGGTTTTAGAATCTGGGATCAGTCCTTCGGCCCGAGTCTTGGTGATCGAATCGAATGATATCACTCGCGAGATGATCATTCATTGGATCCAGTCCCTCGGTTATCGTGTAACAGAAGCACGCGGCGCAGAAGAGGCCATGGCATTAGCTGAGCGACTGGAACCGGGATTGGTTTTAATTAATTCAAAATTGGCACGAGATCGTGATTACTGGCTGCTTCGTAGTCTGCGTCAACTTTCTCACGATGTGGAAATCTATATCATGGCAGAGGCGCTCACCGAGGAGGAAGGGAAAGCAGCTGTGAGTCGTGGGGCATCTGGGTATAGCCAAACAGGGCGGCTTCGGGAGTTGTTAGATACAGTGAGAGATCGAAAGAATGGCTCCGAAAATTAAACGCGATTTCTCCGATTTTATCGGCTCATTTTCCGTTTTTTTAATTTCCACCTGAAGAAATCGAAGATTTTTCCCTCTTGATTTGCTTTACCGAAAAGACAATAGATTAACTTATCGCGAGAGAATCATCAAAGTTGCACATTATTGTATTACCGTTGAGCATTTGCACGATTCGCGCAAATCTTTGGCTGCGGTAGAAAGCTGCGTTGCGGTTTCTTCGCTTCATACTCTCTAATTGTGTCATCCTGAGGAGTCCTTCAGCTTCGCTCAGGATAAACTCGGTGACGGAAGACCCCTGAGACGAGAGTTCAATCCGATTCATATTAGGGACT
>CAYGXU010000077.1:0-15019 GCA_964353875.1 uncultured Anaerolineaceae bacterium
CTTTCCAGATGAGAAATAAAGGGATGGGGTTCGGTTGGGTTTCTGTTCATCGGTTGGATTCCTCCTGTTGAAATACTTTGGCCAGACCGGCCTCCAATTGGCCACGAGCTTTCACGCCGGCTTTGAGGCCGCGCACGCCAGAACCCAGCAGGTCGACGGCTTGCTGAAAGGCGGATCGGGCGCAATTTCGGACGGTGCGGCGCCATTCTTCCGTAGCAGATTCTCCCTTATAAGGGAGGTCCTGTAACAGGTTGTGAAAGGGGAGCTCCAGTTCGCCCCAGAAGCGCCGTTCTACTCCCCAGTGTTGCGTCAGATTTGAACAGTCTGCGGAGGCAGGCTGGTGCGCCTCGGCGAGGTCGGATTCAGGAGAGAGATGGAAAGCCGCCATGGATTTCAGCGCTCCCCATAGTTGCCTGCCTGTCGCCTCAGCAACCTCCAGGGCTATGGACAATTGTTCGACGAATTTGGGATTCTGTAGATAGGGCAGGGGTAGGGGCATGCGCTCGTGACGGTAGAAATACACTTTGGCCTTATCGTTAGCCATGCCGAGGGCGATATAGCGTAATCTGACTGATCGATCATCGAGAAAGTCGGCATTGGCCAATTCCGCCAACCAGCGAAATGAGGAGGGGGGATATGCTTCTCCCGTGGTTTGGAGCCGAAACAGCGCGGCGCTGTTGCGCCATAAGTCGCGATCTTCCTGAAAGCGCAGGACACGGAAGCCGCGCTGTTCATCGCGTGTGTAATGCTTCATCGGATCGCGGGCTTCGGAGTCCAAGCGCAGGGCCGGAGCTACAGTCATTGTCCGCACCCAGACGCCATCGGGGTGCTGCTCGGGAAATAAGAGCATGCGTCGGTTCTGCCAGGTCAGATAGTCGAGGTAGCCGAATGGTTTTGACCTTTCTGGGTTGAATGGATCGTCCATCTCCCAGGAGGGGTGATCCCGTTGGGGAAGTGTTGCCACGACGTTGTCATCCGGATATCGGACCAGGTTGAGCATCAGGGTTTCGAAAAGGTTGTTACCTTCCACGAGGAAGATCACTCCACGAGTGCAAGGCGCATCGGTGAACTTTTGGGGCAGGCCGCTCAACCCTGCCAGACCGAAGGATTGCGCCGTAACCACGCACCTGGCTGCCTGGGCCGCGGTGAGCGCTGCTCCCGTGGCCTCGGAATGGTGGTCGAAGAGGGTGGGGTTGTTCCCGGAGGCCAGGTGGGGAATCAGGTTGATGATCGATTTTGGCTTGACGCGCGCATCGGGAGCCTGGTAGAAAGGTCGCTGCGGATGGAAGAGATCGAAGCGATGTCGCCATCGGTCGGAATAAGTTTTAAGGGGTTCGGGGGGAAAGCGGCCCGCCTTCCAGAGCACTCCCCAAGTTCCGTAATCCTGCGGACCGAAGATACGATGCAGGATGACCAGAAGCAAGCGATAGAGGGAGGCTGTCTCCAACGGGGTGTCGCCACGGATTTCTCGCAACTCATCGGCAGCCAGCAGCGTTTGGAGCAGCCCGAGTTCCTGAATTTCTCCCTTCCGATCGATCGAAGGGAGCCAGGGTTGATCGATCAGATTAAACGCCAGACTCATTCCGCCTCCTTTTGGATTTCCAATCCTGTTTCACGACTGAGATGAAGGGTGTAAGGTATCCCTTCCAATCGGCAAAGTCCATTTTCGAAGATGGCCAGACGATGATGGCGCAACGCGGCGACCCTTTCCCAGGCCTTAGGTGGATCTTGGCCGAGTAGATGGTGGACAATGGCCGTATGCCTAACCTCGATGGCACGTTGCAGCAGTGGGGGGATCACCTGGGGGGAAGGTTTATCTGTGAGATCGAGGGGAGCGCCGCATCCGTCCGGCTCCAGAGCCAAACCTTTTTCGGTTTGATGGAGGCAGATCAGGGAGACGCCGGGATCGATCAGGCGCGTCATGGCCTGAAAGGTGCGGTGGATGTCGGGGTTTTCCTCCTCCAATCCCAGATTGGTTTGGGAGAGGAGATCTTCGGCATGAGGGGGGCGCACCAGGCGCGACTTCGCCTCAAGGATGGCATCATTACGGTTACGTTCCATTTTACTCTGTGCGACAGATAGAGCCTGCTGCAGCTTGGCATCCTGCATTCTTGTGAGTGCACCATCGCCATAGACGCCCTCGATCAAGGACTTGGTATCCGACGGCAGCTCGATTTGACTTCGACCGATTAACAGGCCGTATGTAGCGAGCAAGAAATATTCTTCATACACGTATCGGTCGGATTCGAAATTGGGGAGATCTTCGACAAGTTTCGGCCTGGTCAGCAGCAAATGTGGATGTCTGAGCTTATTGGGGCGGTTTCGGGAGTGGCGATGGAGGCGACCTGCGCGTTGCAGAAGAAGATCCACCGGAGCCAGATCGGAGAGCATGAGGTCGAAATCTAGGTCCAGACTTTGTTCCACGACTTGAGTGGCGACCAGGATAGATCTTTGGGGGCGTTGGCCGTCCTTTCCAAAACGTTCGAGCACATTTCGTTCGATCCCGTCTCTCCAGGCGAAGGGATAGCGAGCGTGGAAGAGTAACAAATCCTGCTCCGGCACAAGATGAGCATCTTTCAAAGCGCGGTAGATTGCCTGAGCCCGGCTGACGGTATTGCAGATCACGACGGCGCATCCGCCATCCTTTAAAAGCTCAGTCAGATGGGCGAGGATGGCTTCCGGCTCCCTGAAGATCCATTGCAGTTCAATCCTGCGTGAGGGCGGGGAGGGAAGAGGGAGAGTATTAACCGTTTCTTTGTTTGCCCAAGTCAGACGGGGGTAAGAAGCGTCCATTGCTTGAGACGGAGTTTGATCCTTACCCTGATAGGCTATGATGAGCTCCCGCCGAGTGCAATCTGGCAGCGTGGCCGAGAGGATGATGACCGAGGAGCCAATCTGGCTCAGCCAGCTCAACAAGCGCTGAAAGAGGGAGGACATATAGGTATCATAGGCATGAACCTCGTCGAAAATAACCACCTTGTGGCTCAGACCGAAAAGGCGCACGAAGAAATGTTTAGTCTGCATCACGCTCATCAGCGCCTGATCTACTGTCCCAACCGCAAAAGGTGCTAACAGGCTGCGCTTACGTGGAAGGAACCAGGTGAGGGCGGCGATGGCGCCATGCTCATCTTCGCCGACGGCTTCAAGATGGATCTTCTGCATTCTTTCCGACCAGCGCGCCTGGCCATGGACCAGGTGTAGATTGATTAGGTCTTCGGGATAGCGGTTTTTCAGAAAATCTTTTACTCGATCAAACATCTGATTGCTGGTCGCCATGGTGGGCATGGCGAGGTAGAGACCGCGCCCTCTCTCTTGTTGCAGCCAGGTGTCCGCCAGAAAGAGGGCTGCTTCGGTTTTTCCAATGCCGGTAGGTGCCTCCAAGATGACCAGCGCGGGAGGCTTGATTAGCTGCGATTGTTCAATGACCTGGCGCTGGACTTCATTGGGGTGATCGAAGAAGAACATTTGCGCGAAGGGGATGGTCTCACCGCGAGCTTGCCAGCTCAACCAACCCAGGCGATGAAGCGCTGCATGCGCCTGATGAGCGGCCCGGTGAGCATATTCTTCTGCATCTAAAGTTTCCTTGATATAAGGGAAGCTATCCTCCATCGAACCAATCCAATCGGCAACGGAGGTCAATCCAGAGAGGAGGGTAAGAAGGGCATTTTCTTCTTCCTGGGAAAGTTGTACTCCCTGCCAATCTGGAGGCTCGATGGTTGATTGGAGGGCAAATAAGAGCTCCTTACGAACAGCACCCCAACTCTCGTCGCCGGTGTCTGTAGATTTCAGGTCGGGGATTTCCAATTGGGAGGGGGTAGGCCAGATACCATGATGTCCACCCAGCGCGCGGGCGAGTTTCTTGGCGAAACGCGGCGGTAGATGGGTTTCAGAAGGGAGCAAACGTTCGAGCGCCCAGGCTGAAATAGTTGCGTGTGAGGCAGAGGAGGGGGATGAGGTCCGAGGAAAGGATAACCCTGCTTCTTGCAAGATGGAAATGGAGGGAAAGTGCTTTCGTTGGAAAGCAGGGCTGGCCTTGCCGAGATCATGCAACCCGAGCCAGAAGGCAATCAATCGCCCGGCGGATTGCGGGTCGAGATTGAGCAGTGAAGAAATATGGTTCTGAAGGCTTTCCCCTAGATTTTCCCAGAGAGCAATGCCTGTCTGAGCTACATCGATCAGGTGATACAAGAGAGCATGTCTGTGCTCTTGAGATTTGTCCAATTTAGCCCATAACTGCATACAGGTAAGCGAGAGAGATGGCTTTAAAAGGTTATGTGAGTTGGTTGGATCATGATCTTTCTTGGTCGATGTCATCCGATTTTACTCAGCAGCAGTTATATCATGGGCAACAGGACGAGGCGGAGCGCATTAGTTTTATTGTGATTGAAGGAATCGGGCGTTCCTTTGTGAGCGGATCCCTTGTGGATTGAGAGGAATACCCCCATGCAGGCACCCTGCCGATGCCGGTCCTGTTAGGAAGGGGTGGGGGATATACATTGCGCCCCTGGATGGCGAAGCAGAATGGATGGCTGCAGAGGGGATCCGCCTGAGGAGAGTATATAAAGAAAGGGCGCTGCGCGCCACAGGTAATAAAGCGGGGAATCTTGCCACGAAGAGAAGAGGATGACAGAAAGTTGGCGTAAGACAGGCGATTTTTTGCAGGGAGGGCAGCTTTGGTTTTCAGCGGGCGCCCTGGACAGAGGGATAGTGGATAGAATTACCCGTCGCCAGCCTCCGACCCGGGCGGTATCGGCGAACTATACGGCAAGAATAATGGTGAATTCCTTGGGAGTATTCCATAGAGCGTGCTTCTAGCTGCAACCAAGATCTGCCCAGATCATGTCAATGTCGAGAGGTGATCCTATAATAAACCCATCTCCATAGGAACGGACTATTTCCCTGACCTGCCTCGTATATGCTCGACCAACGCCTGGGCTGCCTCCTGATAAGGACAGAAGAAGTGCACATTCGGCTTCTTGTAATGCTCGAACAGCTCCGCTAACTGACCTCGATAGAGACGAATCCAGATTTGGGCATCGGGGTTGATCTGAAGCACTTTAAAAGCTGCCTCGAGGTTGAAGGCATCATTGCCCGAGGAGAGGATAACAAGAGTTGCTGTGCGGCAATTGGCGGTCTCCAATGCCTCGAGGGTGGTCATATCGGAGACGATGTGACAGATATTGGGGCTGTTCAATCCTAATTCTGCTATGACCCCTGGCCTGGGATCAACCAAGACCATACACGCAGAGGGATTGGCTTTCAGCAAGTGTTGTACTAACGCACGGCCTAGTTCTCCTACGCCGCAAATGACAATATGATCGGTAAAGGTTTTTGCGACCATTCGATCCCACTCCTCTCGATGTTCTCCTCGGGCGATAAATGTGGAGAGGATACGCAATACCCCCTCTCCCAAAATAACTATGGTCAGCAACGGCATCACGAACGTCAGGATCATCGGCAGCGCGCCACCCCCAGGTTCTACCACCCGTTCGATGACCGCCATGTGGAAGGCATCCACCAGCAGTTGCAGCCAACTCGTCCGCGGGTCTTCAACCGACAGGCGCAGCAGCACAACTGCCATCGCCAGGATGGCTATAAACAATAATAGGTTAATCCAGATGGCTTTGGCGACGATCTTCAGGTCGCGCCAGAAAGCTGCAAGTTTCATCATATTTCATCCCGTTCTGGGTAATTATCCTGCATTTTCTCATCGGAGGTACTGTTGGTAAAGATTTTGATCTGCACCCAATGCGTCGCCATTGCAGATTCCCTTCAATCGCTGAAGAGTCGGTTCGTCATATTGATCGCCATCGACACCCCCACAAGAATCCCCAGCGGTAACACGCTCGTCCAAGTGATCGTGACCGGCGCGCGACCGGTCCAGGTCAGGATCTGGTTATAGAGGAGCATCGCCACACAACTGACACCAACCCCCAAAAAACCTCCAGCGAGGAAACCGATCACGGCTCGAATGAGTTGATTACTTCTCATCGACTGCCCCATCTGAACATACCGCCTCCGTAGATTAAGGGATCTCTTGCCCCAGCATCGTACCGGAGGTCTCCAAAAAGCGAAGTTCGATAGCGATTATTGAAAGCCTCTTCAGCCACGACCATCATCATAGGATTGCGATGAGGCCTAAGCCGCGCACCGCGCAGACCTGGAGGAATTTGCACAAGTTGTGGATCTCCCCGACCACCAGCGGTCGGTCGACGTCAGCGTTATAAAAGGCAATCTCTTGATCCGCATCACAGGACGCCAGAGCCTGCGCCATGCGGCGGACGGCTTCCGGAGGGATCCAGAATTGGTATAGACTCTCGCCTGTAATCTGCTCGACCAGAACATCGTATACCTTGCCCCTGAAGCTTCCGGCATCCCCACTGAATAGCCCGCCGCACAATTGGATGTCAGCCGCTTCAAAGGCCGCAATATCTTCCGCCGATAGAGCAATATCCTTTTCACTGCGAGCGGCGTAGGTATCAAGTCCCATGGATTCTCTCTTTCTTATCCACGAGCATCGTCCTGTGCCCCTTCATTCAATAGCGCGGATCCGGTTTCTGACGCATATCCCTTGATATTTTCTTCGGAAAGTTGCGGGTAATGAACCGAGAACGACATTGATGTTACCTTGAATGGTTTGATACAGATAGGCTGCCAGTTGAAAATTCTCTCCAAGTTATGCTACCATCCGTACTAATCTATCCGCCAGCCCATTCACATCCTCGATAGTCGTTAGGATAGCAAATCGATATGGAATATCATTCTCAAGCCCATGACCTATTACAGCAGGGCATTGCGTTCAACCTTCAGATCGCTGAAGGTGGAACTGACGAAGATGCGAAAGGTGCGGGTGGAGAGAGCCATCTCGATTCCTCGTACATCTTATGAAAGAAGTCTCAATGCCGATCACTTATCCTTTAAATAGTCTTTCAGACTTCGTTGCACACGGAATGCATCGGAGACGGCCTGCTTGGCCGCCGCGGGAGCGGCACGCATGGCTGAGAGGCGCTCAGAAATGCCGAAGATCTCCTGCTCGGCGCGTTCTTCACCCAGGAGCAGGGCATACTGTCGCAAGGAGTCCACGGTCGAAGCAGCTTGTTTTTCGCCATCGGTCGCGCCATGAGCCATGGCGCGAGAGACGCCCAATACGCTGGCAGCTTTCATTTGGGTGAAGACACGCTCGGCCACCGGCATGACTACCCCGTCACGCAGATGAAATGCCGCCTGTTTCAAAAATCGAACTGTGATGCGATTAACAGGTGTGTTGATTTCATTCCCCGCTGGAGAATGGAATGTCAGCATGCCTTCAATGCTCAATTTCGAACCCGCCGGTTGAGCCAGGAGCGCCAGACGCAGTGGGATTTCCAGCTCGGTATCGCATGGGATATCCCCAATTGAGACGACCGCCTCGCTGCCATGCTGTTGGATTGAGTAGGCAGCCGAGAGCGGGATGAGCGTGGCGCCGTTAGGGACCCTCAGCCGGATGCGTACATTGCGAGCAGCCAACAGGGCAACCTCGCCCAATTCACCCGTCAGGTAGGCAGCAATCTGGTTGGCCGCCAGGATATGATAGAAGCGACCACCGCCCTGGGTGGCGATCTCAGCCATCAAAGCCTCGTTGTAGTCAAGCCCTACTCCCAGGGTGGAGACAATGCAGCCGCGCTGTCGAGCCTCGAATGCCCGATGCCCGATTAACTCAAGGTCGGTTTCACCGACATTGGCCTGCCCATCGCTGAGCAGCAGCACAAGGTTTGTCTCCTGCCCAATCTTATCCGCCTCTTCCAGACCGAGGTCTAAGCCAGCACACAGTGCGGTCATCCCGCCGGCTTCTATCTCCTGCATGGCGCTATCGATTGTTTTTCGGACACTCGCTCCTATGCCGGTTGGCTCGAGGACTCGCCTCGTTTCGTTCGCAAACGTCACCAACGAGATGGTATCGCCCTCGTGCAGACAGTTTACGGCCTGACGCACCGCTTCCTTGGCTTGAGCAATCTTTTCGCCCTGCATCGAGCCGGAGGTATCCAGGATGGCTGTAAAGCCGAGCGGAGGACGGCCCGTTTCAGTCGGTGCGAGTTGATCGGCGGGGACTTGTTCGGGGGTTCGAATAGTGATGAGCAGATGCCGTTCCACATTTTGGCTTGCTGGTGCAGCGACCTGGTCGAGTTCCATCTGGACTTGAAGGTAGGATGGTCCTTTACCGGCGGAGATTTGATCTTCAAACGCCAATTCACCTCCGCAACGAGCGCAGGTTTTCACCCCGACCGGTTCATCTTGCGGAAGGCCACAGTATAAGCAACGCATAAGACGGGACATGTTATCTCCTTTGACGAATGACGAGGTCAATGGCATTTTATAGGTCTACTCTCCATAGAGCCATATCTCCGTTTTCTCATTCGAGACTTTATATATGGATTCCTAATCAAGCGATATGCTCTCTTACCCAATTCAGCGCCTCTTCTGTTCGCTGGATATGCGCTTCATCCCCCAGCTCACGTGCGATTTCGAGCGCTTTGCCCAGGCTATCTAAGGCGTCCATCACCCTTTCCCATTCGATATAAATCAATCCCTTGGCAAAGTGAATCAAGGAGAGCTCTCTCTGATAGCCAAATTGCTGACAGATGCCTTCAGCCTCTTGATATAAGCGCATGGCCGTACCCCATTCGCCACGGTCGTGCAATTTGGGGGCACGCTGTAATATCGCCTGCTGCAAGCCGTGCAGATCGCCCAACTGGCGACGGATACCCTCCGCTTCCTCGATGAGAGCTAGCGCCCTTTCTTTATCATCGTGATCTGTGAGGAATGTAGCCTGGCAGATGAGTGAATTGGCCAGGCCGTCCAGAACACGCAAATCCCGGCAAATATGCTCTTGTTCCTGAAAAAGCTTCATGGCGTTGTCCGTATCTTTGCGGGAATAGAGCAGAATCCCCTGATTCCCGAGGGAGCGTTGCAGGTCATCCAGGAACCCCTCCTGGCGGCAGATGCGCTCTTGTTCTTTGAATAGGGTCATGGAGCCATCCATGTCACCTCGATTGAGCAAGACCAGGCCCTGGTTATTCAATGAGCGTTCCAGGCCCTCCAGATAGCCATATTGACGGCAAATACCCTCCTGTTTTTGGTAGAGGGACATGGCGCCATCCAGGTCTTTATGGCGAAAGAAGACATTGGCCTGGTTTCCCAGGGAACGCTGCAGCCCAAGCATATCCTCCAACTCACGGCAGATGCGTTCCTCTTCGCGATGCAAGGCGATAGCGCCATCCCAATCACTGATGCGGAATAAGATGCTCCCCTTTTTGCCAATGGCGACGGCCAGGTTTTCCAAGTCTTTATTCTCTTGATGGAAGTGGATCAGTGCATCCCACAAGGAAAGGGCTTCCTTATAATGGCCGCTGTCGGTCAGCAAGCTCCCTATCTCGGAGGCAAGATCAGAAGCTTGACTCGGCTGGGAAATGATGGTTTGGTAAACATCCGCCATCCTGTATGTCGAATTGCCCTCGACTTGCGCCCAAGATCTCATGACATCAAAACGGTTGATCTCCCATGCGGCGGCGAAGAAATCCAGATCGGATAAAAGACCGCTCAGGCGTTGCCACTCTTTTGATTGAGCCAACTGCCAGGGAAGTTCGTCAATTTGTCGTGGGGAGTGACGCGGTTGCCCTTCAAAATAGGTCGCCAGGTCAAGATGACTCTTCCTTACCTCCTCTTCGGTTGTCAGATAACGATTTTGCACAGCCTGACGCAGGTAGTCATGGAAAAAGCCGATCAAGCCTGCTCGGATGACAAATGACTGCTCCAAGGCCAGAAAAAATGGAGACCAGTAAGCACGCGGCAAAGGCTGTCCATCCGAACCGAGCAACTCCAGCAACTCAGCTTCAGAAAGACCATGCCTGGCCGCCCATAGCAAGGACATCGAAGCGCGCACCGAGCCAGGTCGCTCTCGCTCATAATCTTGCTCTGAGCGTTCTAGAATGAGTTCGTAAAGGGCAGGGATGGTTGGCGCTTTCAGGTAAGCCTCGATGCGCTCATCCAGGCGCTCATGCACGCCGAACAAGCGCAGTTCATCCAGAAGAGCATGCAGGAAGAGGGGGTTCTGGCACTGAGGCGCATTGGCGATGCATTCGATACGCACTGCGCTGAGCGCCTTGGTGAATAGTGCCAGATACTCCCGGATCATCTGCTTGCGTTCGTCCACATCGAGGGGCTCGACGTTCAGGATTGGCCAGCCGCGTTTGGTAAGCTCATCCAGCGACCGACCGGGCAGGGTGGAGAGGAGGATGCGCACATTTTCCGGTATATGGGAAGGAAGCCAGACCAGGTCCGGAGCGCCGTCGCGGTCCTCCAGTTGGTTGAGAGCATCTAAGATGATCACCACTTGTCCCTTGGCAGCGGCCATATAAAGCCAGTTGAGGAAGTTCGCCCGCAGCTCGTCAGGCTGATGGGGGATCTCATCCGGGAGGTTGAAGTTGCGCTTGAATTCCCCCAGGATGCGGCGTAACATGGCTTCCCAATCGGCGCTTGTGGGCGTGGCGCCAATGAAGTGCATCAGCACCAGGTCTTGGGGATGGCTTGCCCGGTAGCGGACCGCCCAGTTCGCCAGCAGGGCGGATTTGCCTGAACCTGACTCGCCCAGGATCACGAGGGGCGAGCCGTCGCCTTGGGCATGCTCATCCAGTCGGTCAAAATAAACCTTCCGGCCGATGTAGACCCGCGCCCGGCTGGCGGCGAAGGCATCATGCTCGGCCGCCTCGCGGTCGAGCGGATCGGGTTGCGAACCTTGCGGATAGAGGTCATCGATGACCGTCATCAGGTCACGCAAGACCCACTCACCGAGTTGTTTCGGGTCTCGGTAGCTGCTTCTCACCGGAAAACCGCTCTTGATGATCCGTTCCTTGAGGGCGATCAGCTTGCTCCTGCGCCTCTCAGATCGGCGGCTGGCTTCTTCTATTCCGAATTGTGCGATTTCTTCGGGCGTGGGCTCTTCCCGGCATATGGATCGTTGCTCAGGAGACAGTGTGTCGATGTAGGCTGGATCGCGGAAATAGAAGAAGGCGCGCTCGGCCATGTCAGGATTGTTGAGCACGCCGTGCAGGATCTCGAGTTCAGTGATGGAATGATCAAAGTGTTCAGCCAGCCATGGCTGAAGCTGAACAAGTTCTTCAGGGATCTCGTCAGGAATCCAGCCATAGCGCTCACCCAGCAGGCCAATGAAATAGGGACGACAGCGCTGGATCTCTTCCAGGCAGATGGGCAACACTTCACCTTCGGCAGTTTGCTCGTCGGTGATGCCCCAGCGCAGGTCAACCTCGCCCCAGGTGACGCCGCGTGACTCGCACAGTTTGCGAAGCTGGGGAAAGATGAATTTGACCATCTCATCCCGCTCGGCCTGCATGTCACGAAAGGTGGACGAGACAAAGACGCGGATGACACGTTGCTCTGTGGAATGGCTTTTATGATTCATCGTTTCCTTTGTCTTTTTTGTAGGAAGCGTCGGGAAATCTTTCGAAAATCACGCCCTTTTGTCCTTTGTTAAAAGCAGGCAGTTGATCTTTGCCAGGCCTGTATGGATGGGTCTTTACCCAGGCGATAGGTAGACCACGCTGACGCGCCTCGGTAATCACCTGACCGGTTCCGCCGCGACCGCGGGCTTGCTTCCCATCCCAGATGGCAAGTAACACCTGGCAGTGGTCCAGGATAAAATGTCCGGCGGCTTCGTATGATGCATGACGAGAAGGTTTAGGAGTTATTTCGATAACCTGATCGGCATGGGCAAGCAAAAATAAGAACTCCTTTCGAGACTCTTCCGAAAGGAATTCCGCCAGGTAATCCATTTTATGGATGGGAAGGGGCGCAATCAATCGGGTGTCTTTGTAGGCGAGCGCCTTGTGCGCTGCCAGGCGATCTGCACCTTCGGCTAATGATGAATACAAAATGTACGGTGTAGGAAATACCTGCCTTATCGCACTAAACGCTTTATCGATCCCTTGGATGACATCGTCCGGATCGGTTAAAAACCTGTGCCCGGTCACGCCGATAGCGGTCATATTATCAATATTGGTTAACTTCGTTGGCTAACATGCTTCGATTGGACGATGGCGTATCCGGCTCGGGCCAGGATCTGGGGAATGCCCCGTACCAATTGGCGATCTTTCTCTTTTTCGTTTTCCGGCAATTCGCCCCAAGGAAGAAGCGCTTTATGAAGCTTCTGGTCTTTATCTGTCTCCGCAGCGAGGGTCCAACCTTCGGCTAATTTCGATTTCATCCAACGTTCATGCTCCATGACTGACAACCGTTCCAAATCCTCGCCAGGGAAATTAAAAGGCGGTTCGTTGCTACGAGCGGGGATCATCACATAGCCGGCGCTGGTTAGCTTTGTAGAAATGTCTCGCACGTTCTGACGATTCTGCTCCTTAAAATCTTCAGGCAAATCGACATAAGGAATCAATGCCGTATGCGTTTTGAGTGTATCGTCCGTGCGTGATCCTGGTTGATAGCCACTCTCCCTCAAGCCCTCGCAGAAGATCTCATGCGCTGCGCCGGCTAATGCCTCCAGAACCTCGCCTTCCAGTTCGATTTTTTGGACCAAAGCCAGGAAGTTTTGACCATCCACATGCAAGTCAAGTTGAGCTTCGGCTGGCAGACTGGAGCGTTCAAACGCGGTCTTCCCGGTCAACTGGCTCATGGCGATGATGGACTCAATGGAACGTACCCCATGGCGGTATTCACGCGTCTGCAGCAAAGCACGCAGAACGCCACGGTCGATGGCCAATACTTCTTTGCCCTCTCGTTTTTCAAAGAGTTGTGGGACATTTCGCTTGAGGATTGAGCGCAGCAATATGGCGCGACGGATGATGGAATACGGATCACCCTCGACTGACTTGACTGGATTGGGTCCCAATATGTTGATGTATCCCTTCAAGCGACTGGCGAAATCCGGTCCTTTGGCTGCACGGAAAGCTTCAGGGGATAGTCCTTGCCCAAACTCAGCCATGTTAGCGGCTGTCCCACCAGCAAAGACGAAGATCGACCGGCCGATGGGATGGGCGATTTGTCCTTCTTGAAAACGGCCATCCTGCATTGGAGCCAGGAAATGCCGTAACCAGCCGAGCGGTTCACCGTTCAGGGAGGTATCGAATTCATCCCAAAAGACCAGTGGGATCTTCCCACTCAGCCCAACATCTCTGACCTGATGAAGAGCTGCCAACAACTCATCGGGTGAGTTCCGTTGAGAAAGATTGAATTCACGAACTTCGATCTGGCCTGGCAACAAGGAGTTGGCGATCTCGATGATCCCGAAGGATTTGCCCGAACCGGGGGAGCCGAAGACAGCGATCGAGAGGGGGCGCTTCTGCTGGCTCTGTCGGCAGTACTCGCTGACCAAGGCACGAATACTACGGAAGCCTTCGATCTCCTGGCGGTCAACCGTAAGCAGGTTACCAAACTGACCCAAAGGAACACCCTCGAGGGCGTTTTCGGGACCTTTTAGGACGATTTGTTCTGCTACCTGGTCAAGCGTTCCTTTGTAGCGGTCTTGAAGGATCGTCCAGAATCCAGCAGACAATGGTCTCTGATTCGGATCTGCCGGGTATTTGATAAACCTGAGAGGGTCTTGCACTTCGACCATGGCAAAATTCGTTTTCCCCTGAGCCATAATGGAGGCGATATATTTAACCGGAAACTCCAAGCGAACCTGGTCGATCGATGCGCCTCTTTCCCCATACCCTTCCAGATGGAGTGCTCGCATTGCGGCCAGACCGGTTTGAATGCCAAGGTGAAGGTTGGGATCTTTGGGTGAGAACATCCATTGACGGATAATGCCGGCGGTCAGACAGGATGTATGCCCGATCATACCGCCGGGGTGATTCTGCTCCCACATGCCTTCGATGACTTTGGGATCAAAGATCAAAAAGCACTTGGAAATGATCTTCTGCTGCTCTTGCCTGGACAACAAAATCGCACCGGCTGTGCCAAACGATACCACAACGTGGGCACAGTGAGATAAGGCGTTTACGCAGGGATTGTGGATCAATTCCCAGAAGACATCTTGCGCTGTCCGTTCCCAGGAGAGTTCGCGGCTGATTTGGACCTCGGTCAGGCGCAGGTCATTTGCCGTCGTGATCACGATCAGATTGTCTGAGTATTGGCTGTGCAAGTGATCCCAGAGAGGTCCTTGAGCCACCGGCCTGGCCATTTTGACCACGAACCAAGGCTTTTTCTTTGATGATGTGGTAACTGCCTGTGGCCAGAGATCGGGACGGTCGCGAAAGCCTAATCCCGCATCATCCAGCACGACTAAATCCACCTCCGCTGTATCATCAACGATAGGATGTTCAGGAATCTCATTTGAACGGCGCAGGCCAAGAAATTCTTCAACACGCCAGGCAGGCTTTTCTTTGTCGAACGGCGGTTTCTCGCCATATTTATGATGGGACCATAAGGCAAAGGAGTGATGAAAGCGAGGATCGTCAGGGTAAATTTCAGAGGGACTTCGCGGCGAAGAGGGTTGATAGACGGAACAAGCCTCGGATTGATCATCCAACAACTCGCAACCGCAGGCCTGGATGAGATCGGCCAGCAAAGCGCTGCCGCCCCTCTGCCAGAAAATGCGCGTCGTATCTTCACTCCAAATTAGCGGAGTCGCTTTGAAACGGCGTGCCCTGGCGAGATTCCAATCCATGGTGAGGTCCCCCGCAACGACGATTGACAGCGATGCTGATGTTTTTTTCATGATCCTTTCCTCAAGGGTTAGTTTGCAGATGAATCTGGCTCATTGCTGCCATTGGCTCGAAGAGAGCCATTAAGATAGCGGTTATCTTAGCATATTCATGGCACAATTCATAATGGCTGCGTGGGAAGGGGTGTATTCCATCTGATCTTGCATGAACCCTTTGGTGTTGAGGATGGGCGTGGTGGTTGGGAGGGGCACTGGACGGTCAGGCATTCCTCAGACTGGTGTGGAAGTGGGTAAGGCCGGGCAAATCACGCAGAATTTGGCATTGCGGTGATAATGAGGAGATCATAGAAA
>CAYGXU010000078.1:0-14594 GCA_964353875.1 uncultured Anaerolineaceae bacterium
TCCCCCACCGGCATCTGGGAGACCAGGCGGGCCTCTATTTCTTCATCGGTGAGGGGACGAGGTTCTTTCTGAATGATTTCCTTAACTCGATCACGAATGTGCAAGCTACGATCGAAGAAGCGACTGAGGGGGATAATCCGCCCATTCGGCAGTTCAACCGATTTATTTGCCACTGCGCGTGAGATGGTTGATTCGTGGACGCCGATATCCACAGCGATCCTCGCTCGTGTAGAAGGTTTCAGGTGCCGATCTCCTTTGAGGATGAAATTCCGCTGTTCGGAGACGATGGTTTCCATCAAGCGACGCATTGTATTATTTCGTTGTTGCAGGCATTTCACAAAAAGAGTTGCACGTTCCACGTGTTGGGACCAGGCTTCGGCTTGTTCACCATCGGCGGTTGACATCACTTCGCGAATAAGCGGATTCACACGTAACCACCCCGCCATGGGGGTGAATATCTCTACAAGGAGTGAGCCTTCCGGATTGATTGGATTCCTGGAAATTCGAATATCTGGTGAATGGTAGACATTCGGATCCGGGCTTGTAGTTTGATGTACTGAGCCCCAGAATGCACGTGCCGGATATGGATTGAGGGAATCTTGGATGAAGCTCTCTGCCTGACGAATCTTATATACGGGTATTTCTAATCTTTCGGCGATTGCGTCGTAGTCTTTGCGACCGAGTTCCTTGAAGGATTCTTGAATGATCCGACGGGCATAGGTAACCAATGGTAAGCGCTGGTCAAATAGATCAAGCTGTGCCAAAAGCGCCTCGCGCGGACCAGGAGTAGCTAAACCAGGCGGATCCGCCTGTGAAATGAGTTTCAGCACGCGCTGAACCTTCGATAAAGGGATGCGATTCGTCTGAGCAATCAAGGCAGGGTGATCCTGAAGAAAACCATCGTCATCCAGGCTTGATAGGATATAGGCTGCAAGTCTGCGTTCATCCGGCTCCAGGTCCGCCGCAAGTTGCTGGAGGATGTTCGTCGCCAGGCTTTCGGGGGCAATTGGCTCTTGGTAGGGGTTGGTTTCTTCAGCTAATGTCTTTCGTGCAGTATAGAAGGTTTCACGTGGTGAGAGGAAGACAATCGGATCAAGAGTTTTCTGATCCCCCAGGCTGCAAATGGGACAAATCCCACGCGGATCGATGACCCGATGGCAGGTAGGACAAACCCGTTCGTCGAGAAGTTCCAAAGCAGGGTTGGTTGATAGCTCAGCGTTGACGCGTTCCTGAAGCTCTGTATTCGATAACACCAGGAGGCTCATGGTTTGAGCAAGGTGAGCTGTGGTTAAAGGTCGTTGCGAATGATCTTGAACTTGGAACATAAAAACCTCGCATGTGAGTATACTTGAACCGAAATACGTGCGCAATATAGTTGCAAGAATTATGCCATAGATTGCGTGTTAGAATCTTCCCATGACGATAAAAGTTACCGTTGTAGGAGGAGGGCTTGCGGGAAGCGAGGCGGCCTGGCAGGTGGCGAAGCGCGGGATTAACGTCCACCTGGTTGAGATGCGGCCTCAATTGCAGACTGGTGCCCATCAAACGGATCAACTTGCAGAGTTAGTTTGTTCCAATTCACTTGGTTCCAGGCTTCCGGATCGGGCTTCGGGGATCCTTATGTCTGAGTTGGAGAGGATGGGATCTCTGCTCCTGCATTGTGCGAAACGTGTGGCTGTCCCCGCGGGTTCGGCTCTTGCAGTCGATCGAAATGACTTTGCTAAAATGGTGACCGGGATGTTGGTGAGCCATTCAATGATCACACTGATGCGGGAGGAAGTGAAAGGTATTCCAGATGGGATCACCATTATTGCCAGCGGCCCTTTAACCTCGCCGGCTCTATCATCGACATTAGAAGAACTGACCGGCGAGGAACACCTATTCTTCTTCGATGCTTTGGCACCGATTATCGAGTCCGAGAGTATCAATCTTGATATCGCCTTCAAAGACTCCCGTTATGGGAGGGGGAGTGAGGAGGAAGGCGATTATCTCAACTGTCCTTTCAAAAAAGAGGAATATGATCGCTTTGTAGAGGCATTAATGGCGGCAGAGCGCATCCGACTTCGGAGTTTTGAAACCGCGATCCAAAACGGGGTGAGAGCTGGGATGTCCCGCTTTTTTGAAGGATGTCTGCCTGTGGAAATCATCGCTGAGCGAGGTCAGATGGCCTTGGCTTTTGGACCAATGAAACCGGTTGGCTTGCGAGACCCCCGCAGCGGGAAACAGCCATACGCAGTTGTACAATTACGACAGGAAGATCTCATGGGGGATGGCTATAATATGGTTGGATTTCAGACGAATTTAACCTACTCCGAACAACAGAGAATATTCCGGTTGATTCCTGGCCTGGAACAGGCGAATTTTATCCGTTATGGACAGATGCATCGCAATACTTTTATTCTTTCACCCAAGCACTTATTGCCAACTCTGCAATATCGGCAACTGAGCGATCTATTATTTGCCGGCCAGCTTATTGGTGTGGAGGGATATTTAGGCAATATCGGGACAGGCCTATTAGCGGGGATCAATGCGGCTCGTATGGTCATGGGTAAAGAGCTATTGGAATTACCAAGGAGTACGATGTTGGGCGCACTATGCCATTATGTCACCCATGCAGATTCGGAACGATTTCAACCGATGAAGGCGAATCTAGGTATCCTTCCACCATTTGAAGATAGCATTCGTCGTAATCGTCGCGAGCGTGCGCGAGCACATGCGCAACGTTCATCGGAAAGCATCGCCCAAATTTTGCATGACTCCGGCGAAGACTGCGCATAGCCATTATTAGAAAACATTATGAACCGTTTTTTTCAATTGGAAAACAAAATCGGGAATATTTCCAAAAGGATTTTCCCGCTTCTCATCCTATGCCTGCTACTTGGTTGCCAATGGAGCCTAGATCAAGAACTAAAATTTTTCGACGGAGAGCGGGCTCTCTCACTTGTCGAGAAACAGATCTCATTTGGTTACCGCATCCCCGGTTCGGATGGGCATAAAAAAACTGGCGATTGGATCATTACAGAGCTCAAAAAAGCCGGATGGGAAGTGGAGGAGCAATTCTTTAACTATGGTCAATTTGAGGGAAGAAATATTATCGCTAAAGGTGGAAGCATAGAAGGAGAATGGATCCTGCTTGGCGCCCACTATGATACACGCCCGCACGCAGATCAAGATCCGAATTTTATCAGTCAGCCTGTGCCTGGTGCGAATGATGGCGCATCCGGTGTGGCGGTCCTGCTCGAATTGTCCAGGGTGATCCAACCCAGGAAGCTCGATCATCTTTTATGGCTCGTATTTTTTGATCTTGAGGACAGTGGTGGGATAGATAACATGGATTGGATTGTGGGGTCAACGCATTTTGCAGGAGTATTGACCGAAAAACCAGATGCTGTGGCGATAGTAGATATGGTTGGCGACGCCGATCTGCAGTTATATTATGAAGCAAATTCAAATCCTGAGTTAAGTGCTGAAATCTGGCAAATCGCAAGGGAACATGGCTTTGAGAGCTTTATTCAAGAGGCAAAGCATTCCATCCTCGATGATCATGTTCCTTTCGTTCAATTGGGCATCCCTGCGGTCGATTTAATCGATTTCGACTACCCCTATTGGCATACAATTGAGGATACGATCGATAAGATCTCGGCAGAGAGTCTTGAACAAGTCGGTCTAACATTGCAATGGTGGCTAGAAAAACAATAAAGCTTGGCGAATTCGTAGGACTGACTTACACTTGGTATGTAAATGACGGGCAGTAAGTAAGATATCCAGAATTTTGAGGACACTTTTTATGAGTAAAAAACCGATACCGACACGACTGCCAAAAGAGCGTGCCTTTTTAGTTGGTATTGAGCTCGCCAATCGAGAGAACTTGCTCTCAATCGAGGACTCCTTGAAGGAACTGACTTTGCTTGCTGAGACAGCTGGTCTGGCGGTTGTAGGAACAGCGAGCCAACGCTTAGGGCATCCGGATTCCAAAACCTTCATTCGATCGGGCAAGGTTGAGGAAGTTCGGCTCTTGGCCGAAGAAACTTTGGCGGATCTGATCCTCTTTGATGAGGAATTGTCTCCACGCCATCAGCGTGAATTAGAGGAGATCTTTGGCACGGAAGTACGGATCCTGGATCGTTCAGCATTGATCCTGGATATTTTCGCTCAGCATGCCAACACGCGTGAAGGCGCGCTGCAGGTTGAATTGGCTCAATACGAATATCTTTTACCGCGCTTAACTAGAGCCTGGACTCACCTGGCCCGGCAAGCAGGTGGTGGCGCAGGAAGGACCGGCTCCGTTGGGGGTGTAGGCCTGCGCGGTCCGGGTGAGACACAACTTGAAGTAGACCGCAGGGTAATCCGCAACCGAATCAATCAGATTAAACATGAATTAGAAAAAGTTCGGCAGCATCGCAGCCAATACAGGCGGCGTCGACAAAAGGCAGAGATTCCTACCATCACGCTGGTGGGCTATACAAATGCTGGTAAGTCGACATTGCTGAACGCTCTCTCAGGATCAGATGTATTTGTTGCAGACAAGTTATTTGCCACCCTCGATCCCACAACTCGACGTATAAAACTCCCCGCAGGACATGATGTCCTTCTCACTGATACCGTCGGCTTTATCCAAAAGCTCCCTCCGACACTGGTTGCTGCCTTTCGAGCGACTCTGGAAGAGATTACCGAATCGGATATGCTCCTGCATGTAGTCGATATCTCACATTCGAATGCCTGTGCTCAGGCACATATCGTGCGAGAAACCCTGGAAGAGATTGGAGCGCAAAATTTGCCAGTCGTGACTGCGCTTAATAAATTGGATTTACTTAAAGACAAGTCTATTGCCTATGATCTTCTCGATGAATTTGAACGAGCAATTCCAATATCTGCATTAAGTGGAGAAGGTTTTCACACACTACTGGCGATCATAGAAGAAGAGCTGTATGAAAGACTCGAACCGATCTCTGTAAAAATACCGTATCGTGAAGGGAAATTAATCAGCGTCTTTCACGAACAAGGGATTATAGAATATATCGAACACCAGGACTCATCTGTCCTTATTAAGGGGCGCGTCCCGATCAGGATGATTACTAGATATCAGTCCTTTCTTGAATCCGCAATTAATCAAGAGGATGAAGAAAATATTGAGCCCCAATAGCATTTGATACTCCTATACCTTGAAGAGGGTTGAACCCTCCCTCCCTTAGCGCATAGTCAAGGACCCCGATAGATATTGTTCTATGCCTCGAACGCCAGATTGAAGTGGGCAAAAGGATTAAATTGCCATTTTTGGGTAAGGATTTTCCTTTTGTGGAATTTATTATTCTGTCCGTCCGAAATGAATAGGACCAAGGTACCCCGCGGAAGCGGACCAAAGTACTCTCCCCTTTTTCTCTCCAGATCGCTAAGATCGAATACAAGATACGTTGCGCATTGGGCTTGAGTGTTGTCGTGGAGGTATGAATGCGTCGAACGATCGTTATCCTATTTGTGCTCTCGGTTCTCATTTCCGCATGTTCATTCAAGATAGCAACCAATCAGAAGCCAAGCGTGCAATCTTGGCCTAATAGTCAACAGACGCTTGTCAGCATGGGCGGCGCTGTTTTCCTGGCAAACACTCATCAAGATTTAGCCATCATCCTGGATAAGAGCCATCTTGGGCGCACGAGGAATATTGTTGTATCTGCGGTGGACCTGCCCAATGCTTTCTTGATTGAAACAGCTGATCCTGAGGGGCGATATCTCCCCTCGATTAAGTACGTGATGAAAGATGAACGACCTTTACTCAAAGTAGATAACTTGCAGATCCCTGCTAGTATGGCTTGGAATACACAGACGATCGGGCCGATCGATCTTAATCAATTCAAACTATCGTTGATCGGAACAACCACACTCACTCAATTAGCAGATTTCTTGGAAAATGAGCGAATTGCGGGTGGTGTGAATATCCTTCTTCCACAGGATGCTATTTCCCTCGGGGAAGTGCCCTTTGATGTGTATCGCACACCGGGCGCCATGACTATAGTAGTGCTTCCCTCAGACCAGGATATTTCTGGCGGGGGGGCTCTCATGACATTGGCCCAAAGCGAACCTGTTATGCTTCTTGCTGTGAGTACACACATGCAGACATTACGTTTGGAAGGGCTTTGGAAGATGATTCAATAGGTACATTTTTGCGTCTTTGATACGGTGGGAAGGCTCAATTAAGGTCAACAAGAAGCGCAGATCCAGACTCGGATCTGCGCTTGATTTGGTCTGGTAGGAGTGTTATTGACGGGGCAATCAACTGCCACTCCTTGGTCGGTCATCAGCGCAGTTTAATTTGTATCTTCTGGACGGACCTCACTCCCTGTGCGTGCTGATTGAAGCGCCGCCAGACTAAATTGCAGTATAGCTTTTCCGGTCAATCCATCTAGTTTGGGCTGACCGTCTGTCCTCAGTTTCTCGATGCAATCCTGCGTGGCAGCGATGAAGCTATCATGCCATTCCACGCCTTCCACTGGAATAGGTGAGGTTTTGCCGTCCTTGAAGAGCATCAACGCTGGAAAATCGACTGTCTTGGCGGTATAACGGTTAATAAAAAGAATGCCCTTCTCACCAATGACCTCGATCCGGTCGTCATCGGCGTAGTAGAGCGAATGGATGCGCATCTTCGGAGTGTACTCGATGTCCAGCACACCATAGGAGCGCGTTGCTTTGTATTGGAACATGATAACCGCCGGAGCATCAATATGGACTAAATTCATGGCTTGCTCAACGGGTGTCCTATCGATCCAGGCATAGACGCGCTCCACCGGCCCACCCAGGAAGTATGCCAGCGAGAACAAATGATAACCATGATCGAAGACCAGCGGACCTCCGCCACATTGGTTCTTATTGAAACGCCACAGCCAGGCGGAAAGCGGCACATCCCATGAGGAGTCTGTTGTGCCGGTCGAGACATGCAGTCGGACAGCGCGGACTTCTCCGATTTCCCCGTCTTCGATGATCTGCCGAGCACGGACGGCTGGAGCGTAATAGACAAAATTTTCATATACTCGTAGCATCACGCCGGCCTTGTTCGCTGCAGCAATCATCAGGTCAGCTTCAGCCGCCGAGAGCGCCATCGGTTTCTGCACCGAGACGTGCTTCCCTGCCTGGCAGGCCTCCACAGTCATCGAGCAGTGCAGGTGGTGGGGCGTGAGTAGTTCAATCAGGTCAATGTCCTTGTCTTCGAGCACTTGATGATAATCACGATAGAATTTCCCCACACCCCATTCTTTCGCCTTCTGACGGGCACGCCTACTGTTGTTATCGCAAACGGCGACGATCTGAGCATCATTACGTTCACGATAACCCAATTGATGTAAGTTAGAAATGCGGCCGCAGCCGACAATGGCGACATTGATTGGGTTCATTGTCTTGCCTCCGCGGCTAAGATGCAGGAGCTGGTTCGATGCTTTCCTCACCAGCGGCTGTATCTAAAGCTTCCAGGCGGATACGGATCTCAGCGTGACTCTCGCGCGTGATGGGATACTTGAATAAAAGTGGCAACGCCGCGAAAATAAAGACCGCCGGGATCAGGCCGAAAAAGAGGCGGATGCCCAGCAAGGCGTGCGATGTCTGCTCTATGTTCGGCTGGTAATTAAAACCGGTGAGGATCCAGCCAACCCCAGCAAGTGCCAGCGCTTCAGAGATCTTGGTCGCCAAACCCCAGACGCCGTAGTACATCCCGCTGCGTTGCTGCCCGGTTTCAGCGCGATCATAGTCGGCTACGTCGGCAACCATTGCCCAGGGGAAGATCCATTGCGCTGAAAATCCGAAACCTGCCAATGCGGCAATCAAATATATCAGACCGGTTGATTTGTGGGGCAAGAAGAAAGTCAGTGCCACTGCAATAGCGCCGACCGCCATCCCCAGGGCATAGGCTGGACCTTTGTCCATTTTCCGGCTGACCCATTGCCAGAATGGTAAAGAGATGGTCACGCAGATCAGCATCAAGCCCATCGCCAGTGAGGTTTCCGCTTTCATGAGCAATTGGTACTCCAGGAAGTAGGCCATTAAGGTTTTGATGAAAGCGAACGAGATGTTGATAATGAAATACGTACCGCAAAGCCAGATGAAAGGCCTGTTCCGCAGGGCAACAAGGAGTGACTTGAAAGGGGACGGCTCTGGTTTGGAAGTGACCGCCCTTTTCCGTTCGCGGATTCCGGCTGCCGCGATGAGCAATACCGTAGCAGCGATGGCTCCATAGAGGATGCCGATAAATGCGTACCCAGTCCGCTGAATAGCGAATAGGCCGACAATGGCTGGGGTGAGCGCGGCGCCGACCAGGTAAGCCGGGACGGCCATGGCCATGCGGTAGGTCGTCAAGCTGGAGCGCTCGTCGTAGTCATCGGTCAGTTCCGAAGTCAGGGCATAGTAAGGCACGTTGGTCAGTGTCCACAAGGTGTCGAACAAAATGAAGGTGAAGGCGATCCAGATAAAGGTTAAAATGCGGTCCGCCGGAGGGACGAACCAGAGTAGGGCGATGGCTATCCCTAGCGGGATGGCACCGAAAATCATAAAAACGCGCCGTTTGCCAAACCGTGATCTCGTCCGGTCAGTGATCCAGCCGAAAAGGGGATCATTAACAGCATCCCAGATTTTGCCAATGAGCAATGCATTCCCTGCCAGAGCCGGCAAGACAAGTGCCGCGTCGGTGTAGAACTTCATCAGGAAGAACTGCACCGCCGAATTAACCACCGCGTTGCCGAGATCGCCCACGCCATAAAAAAGCTTGGTGCGGGTGCGCAGTTTGCCGGATTGAGGTTGATCAGCCATGATTTCCTCCGTACTTTCAGGATAGGTGCCTTTTCATTCGTCCCAGCGTAGCACAGCGCCTTCATCCGCCTGGCTTACCAGGTGACGATAGAGCGCCAAGAATCCGCTTGCAGGTCTTTCTTTCCTGGAGCAGTGATTTTTCAATCTTCGAGAGATCTCTTTTGGAGGCAAACATAAATCCAAGCAGCGGTTGGTGATATCGATCTCGATCTCATCCCCGTCCTGCACAATCGCCAAGGGTCCATTAATTGCCGCTTCAGGACTGATATGCCCAATGCATGGTCCGCGCGTTGCCCCAGAGAAGCGTCCGTCCGTGACCATGGCAACCGATTCTGCCAGGCCCAGGCCAACCAACACCGCAGCCGGGATGGAAAGCTCACGCATTCCTGGTCCGCCGCGTGGTCCTTCATTTCGTACCACTAAAACATCACCTGGTTGAATGCGGTTCGTTTCCAATGCCTGCCGTACGGCTTCCTCATCCTCAAACACCCGCGCAGGGCCACGAAAATGTAGCATTGTCGGCGCAACCCCGCTGACTTTAACCACGGCGCCACGCGGCGCCAGGCTGCCATAAAGCACCGCGATGCCACCTTCCGCAGAGAGTGGGTGCTCGAGGGAGTGGAGCACTTTCCCATCCGCCGCTGGAGCACTGGCTGCGATATCCGCCAGTTTACTTCCAATGACGGTGGGCACATCCAGATTGAGCAACGGTTTCAGGATACGCAGCACAGTTGGGATTCCCCCTGCGGCATGCAGGTCATGAACGGTCCATTGGCTGGTTGGGCGGAATTTACCAATGAGAGGTGTCTCCCGACAAAGGCGATCAAACTCTTTTAGGGTAAGCCTTTGCTTGGCTTCATTTGCGATTGCAGGGATATGCAACGCGGCATTGGTAGAGCCGCCGAGCGCGACTACCACACGCACCGCATTGGCCAGACTTTCTGGGGTGATAAATTGGCGGGCAGTGATTTCTTGGCGCACCAAATCAAGTATGGTTTTCCCACTCTGATGACAAAGCTCGCGTCTATCCGTAGCTTCGGCAGCCAAGGTAGCGCAACCTGGCAGACTCAATCCCATGGCTTCAACCACACAGGCCATAGTATTGGCCGTCCCCAGGAAGCTACATGCTCCCGGACCAGGGCAGGCAGCGCATTCGATCTCGCTAAATCCTTCCTGGCTGATGGCTCCAGCCTGATAGCGTCCCATGGCCTCCTTGACATCGCTCAAGATGACCGCTCGTCCAGGAATCTGTCCGACTGCCATTGGCCCGCCCGTGACCAATAGGGCAGGCAAATCCAAACGAGCAGCAGCCATCAGCATGGCTGGGATGATTTTGTCGCATGTACATAACAGAACCAAACCATCGAAACGATTAGCGCGTGCCATTAGCTCGATCGAGGCCGCAATGACTTCGCGCAGCGGCAGGATAGCGTGCATACCTTCCCCCTGGGCGACGCCGTCGCAAGCAGCCACGGTATTGAACTCCACGGGCATGCCACCGGCCTCTCGTACCCCTTCCTTTACCCATGCGGCTAATTGCTTCAAATGCAGGTGACCCGGGACCGCCTCGCTCCACGAATTAGCGATACCGATAAGCGGACGCTGGAAGTCCTCATCGGAGTAACCGGCGGCGCGGTACAGAGCGCGTGGGTAAGCTCCAGCTACCCCTTCGAATAGTCCTTTATTGCTCATCAAACCTCACAAACCAATCTCGTGCCGCAGAGCTTGGGTCGCCTCACACCAATTGCCTACGTTCCAGCGCCCAAAGACGCCCATAGCGCCCAGTTCGTCGGTACCGAAGTAAACCGGCACATGGATGAGTGAAAGACCTTTATGCTGATCAGCTTGTTCCAGAGCAGCTTTCAACGATTCGGGCGTGTGTCCTCCGTTTAGTGCCAGCAGATTAGGTATGGCGCGAGCCCAAGAAAGATAATCAATATGGAGTGTATTACTGGTGGCGAAACCAGCACCGTATTGAGCATTCTGCAGACCGGTGATAGCGCCCATGCGGCCGTTATCCAGGAGCAAGATGCAGCCGCGCGCCCCATGCTCGACCCCATCGATCAGGATTTGCGGATTCATGGTAAAAGAGCCATCTCCAGTTAGGGCCAGACCGTAGAATGGCTTCGTTGCTATAGCAGTCGCCAGCAGGGCAGAGACGGCGAAACCCATATAGCTGGCGCCGGTGTCCGTGAAGGTCTGATCGGGGCGCTCGTCTTCTACAATCTGAAACCCGTTTGCCTGGACATCTCCAGCGTCGAAGAAGCAGACGGCGCTCTGCTCTTTGGCCCAATCGGTGGCGATCTTAATCACGGCGGGTTGCGTCAGGACAGTTTCGCCCCAGTAATCGTCAGGAAGCACCTGCGTACGAAAACGCTGCGCTTTAAATTCCTCCCAGGCAGCCTTTTTCTCGGTGCACGCCTGCATCCAGGCAGATTTGTCAGTCGTCACATTCTTCTTCAGTGTGTGGTTCAGTTCACTCAGCGTCAAACGAATGTCTCCTAGCAATGCCAAGGTGTGATGGTAATGCAGGGCATCATTTATGTCGGCATTGATGTTGATAACGCGTTTCACGTTCGGATAGCCGCATCGGGAGCTATCGGACTGGCAGACAGAGCGCGTTCCGACGGCGATGAGCAAGTCGGCCTGCTCCATGGCGAAATTGCCACATAATGTCCCTTTCGAGCCGCCCACGGCCATGTTCCGCGGATGGCTATAAGGGATGCAGCCGGCGGCTATGGGCGTATGGACCAGGACGCCCCCCGAGCGTTCGAGCAATTCAGTAAGTTCTACACCTGCCATGCGTCCACCGCCGCCGACTTTTACGACGATCTGTTCCGCTTCCTGGATCCATTCTGCCGCACCGGCGTAGTCCCCCTGTGCCGCGCCGAGGGAAAGTTTGTTTTCGAAGGGCAATTCATCTACATTAAAATTGGGCAGCCAGGCGGGTTGGGTGTTCATCGGCAGGAGCAAGTAGAATGGACCTGGGCGGTAGGGGTGATCGACAGTTACTGCACCGCGTTGGAGGGCAGTTGGGAGCGCAAGGGGAGTGTGCAGACAATAGGCATGACTCATAGTCGCGGCCAGTTGCAGGAACAGGTTTTGCTCATGTTTGGGGATCTGCTGCATGTTGAATCCCTCATCCTCGCAGGTCTCATCGCCGAAGAGATACCAGACACCGATGCCATCCGAAGCAGGGACGAGCGAGGCTGCCAGAGCTTGCAGCGCGCCCGGTCCGATGGAGGTGACGACGGCGGCCTTCTCGCCGGTGACCCAGCGCAATGCTGCAGCGGCATGGGAGGCTTCGATCTCACTGCGTACCCCAAGGACTTTGACCAACCCAGCCTGTTGGTAGATTCGCAGTACTTCGCCCACTTCGGTAGAACCGTGACCGAAAACCGCCAAATAGGTCTTCACGCCTTGCTGTAGTAGTCCGAGCACCAGCGCCTCCGAAAGCGTCAGGTCCACCCGACGCGGGATGTGACCCTTTTGACGCGCGGCGGACAGGCTGCCGATACGGGCAATCGCAGCGGCGCGGTCAGTTCGCTGGAGGGTAAGTTCGTCCTGTGAGGGGCGTGTAGGCGGGTTCATTTTCCTCCTTTAATGCAAATCTGCAATCAACATTGGCATGTACTCCTGGATATTCGAGAACCGTTCAAGCTGCCAGGTCTGCTTAAGGATTTGATCCCTTTTTCTTTGACTCAACACTCGTTTGGCGTTGGCATGAAACTTCGCTTCGATTTCCGTATCCGTCATGGGATCCTCAGGAGAACCTTTGGCGACATCGGTCTGCGTCGTGAAAGTCTTGCCCGAAGTGCTCCTGATCGAGACACGGGCGCGTTTTATTTGAGGGAAAAGGCGGTCGATCTCAGGATTAGCCACGACTTTAATTTTGGAGAGTAAATCCCACTTCCGCTCATCGCGTAAGGACGTTTCGCTGAAGGATTCCGGGAGGACATTCCCTTCGACCACGGCCGTAGCGATGACATAGGGCAAGCTGTGATCGGCAGTCTCTCTGGTTTCGGGCTTATATTTGCTAGGATCTGAAAGGATATCAGCGCCGCGTGTAGTTGTTTCCACGAGAATCTCCGCCACATCGGTATGGTTGATGCTATGTTCACGACAAAGTTTCAAGATCGCGCTGATGGGCTGATGGGTGAGCGCTTCAGTTGGGAAGGCTTTATAACTGCAGCGCGTGATAAGATATTCCTTCCCTAGATTCTTGAGTAATGCATCCGAATTCCAGGTAACGTTGGAAAGGACTTCGAAGAGGCCTTCTTTCCCCTCAATCACTTCGATAGGTCCGGTATACCCTTCGCGAGCCATCAGCGCAGCAAGGACTCCCGCTTGGACTGCAAGAGGGTCGGCGGTGTTCTTCATATTCGTTAGATGTCCCGCCACGACTCCGCCAAGGGTGAAATGGCTGCTTCCGCTGATCCCCGCTGCGGCGACTAATTGATCAAGATCGAGATCATATAAGCGACCGGCGACGAATGGACTGACGAACTGGGTGAGGGAGGCATGATGCCAACCAACTTCTCGGATACCTGGCTCAGCGGCAAGGCACCAACGCATCTCTAGTTCATAGGCGATTACAATCGCCACGATTAATTCTTCGCCGCTTTGGCCATTTGCCTCGGCAGAAGCCAGGGCTGCACCGATCAAATCCGAAGGGTGGCTAGGATCCTGCTCCCAGTAGATATCGTTGTAGTCCAAAGCGCGGATGAGAAGCGAGTTCATCAGGGCTGCATTGGCTGCATTGGTCCGATGGCCATTGCCAATAACAGTCGCTTCAGGTGTGCCGCCGAGTTTTTCGATGAAGCGAGACAAGACCAGCATGTCTTCAGTGTCCATTGCTGCAAATGCACAACCTAAGCTATCGATCAGAAACCGTTTCGCTTCACGGATCACTTTAACGGGAAGGTCCGAAAAGTGCAAAATTTTGACAAATTTCGCCATCTCTTGACTGATCGAATTCATCTGAGCCTCCGCGTATGCAGGTTCTATCCGGTTGTTAAAAATTTGATTGTTTTCGCTGTGGTTGATTGAGATAGGGTAGTTATTTGAGTCGGTTCAGTGCCTCTTTACCCCTATTTTGCGAGGGGAATGCGCAGTTGTTCCAAGGGTTTACGGTCTACGAATTCACTCCACACATGGCGCAAAACATGACGTTGACCTGGGAATGGTAATAATGATTCTGCTTCTTCCTGCGTTACCCAGCGGTAATCTGAATGTTCATCATTTAATTCGATCTTCGCTTCCCCATCGACCATAGCAATGAAGACGGGTAGGATACAAACGTGGTCCGAATCAAATTCATAATACTGTTCGCATATGTCAGCCGAATAGAGTGCAAGGGGTATTAAACCAGTCTCCTCTTTCAATTCCCTCAAAGCGGTTTGCCAGGCTTTTTCACCCTGCTCGATTGCCCCCGCAACTTGACACCACTCTCCATTTAGATACCGTTCAGACCGTCTTAATAATAGCAGGCGTTTACCATCTGAGGCATCTCTGAGCACGAATACGGAGACGCCAAAAGTATGAATCGGGATCTCTTGCATAGACTCCTATCCTTGCTCGAGACCAGATTAATCTGCAACTGGGAGGGAATGTGATGGCTGGCAGTCTCGAGAAGAACCATTACCGTTGAGAGGCGTTTTCAATATTCCCACTATCCCGAACATTCACATTCGAACAATTCGGATTCTCTTGTTATTAGATAGCACTTCTCTACCTGAACTCCTTGACACTTGGAATTCTTTACAAACAGAGCAAGATCAGGCTTCATCAATAGGCGGCCCACCTTT
>CAYGXU010000079.1:0-5297 GCA_964353875.1 uncultured Anaerolineaceae bacterium
TGAGATAGCCAGCCAGCGCTCTGTTAAGTGGAAGTTCGATTCGTTGAAAGGGTGTAGGTTCCCCCAAGCTTGTAGAGGATAGAAGCCCAGGATCTATTAATTTATCCTTCGCTTGGCAAGGGCTTCAAGGGTCACTGATGAGCCTTGCTAACAATTGGGAAAGCGAACTAACCTTCAATCGGATCATAATCGGCGGCCTTGACCGCGTCGAGTTCGAGCTTCTTCTCGCCATAGCCACGAAACACCCAGGCTGAAGCGAATCCCGCCACAATCGCCAAGAGGCCACTGAGGAAGAAGACCTGCCTCACGCCGATCCCATCTGCCAGAGCTCCTGCAACGGCCATGGAGGTGACGTTGGCCGTTTGTGACATGGTGTTCAGAGCCGCGCTCGAACGGCCGCGGACATCATCGGTAACCTCGGTCTGAACCAGGGTCACAAGCGAGGCCTGAATGGGCGTGATGAACCAACCAACAAGAAAGAAAACCAAGATCAATCCCCAAACCCCACTCACCAAACCAATTAGACCCACGCTCACACCTAACAAGCCTAATCCCACGCTGGCGATAAGGGTAGGCTTAAATCGGGATGCCAGAGCGACCACCAACGCGCCACTTAGGACCATCGAGGAGGTCTGCGAGGCTTCCAAAGCAGCAAACCAAGTCTCGGCGATTTTCAAGTCGTTGATCACAAAAGGAACAAGGAGGACATTGACCGCGCCCAGTCCCAACATCGTGACTCCCATGCCAACCATGGTGCCAGTGAGGACGCGTGAGGAAAACACGAGATTGAGCCCGGTCATGAGCTGCCTGAATATCGCTCGTGTATCAGCAATAGCCACGGCTTCAGCCACCCTCGATCGAGTGACCATACGTCCGATGAAGATGGCGGACACAATAAAAGTCAGTGAATCGATGCTGAACACCGGCCAATAGACCTCAAAGGCACCGATCAAAGTGCCCGCCGCAGCCATCCCCAGAACATTCGCGATGATACTGCTCGTCTGCGCGAGGGAATTGGCGGAGAGCAACCCCGCCTTGGGGACCACCAGCGCCGTATAGGCAGAACGCGCAGGATTGAAAAATGTACCGACACATGCTTGGACGAAGCCGATCAAGTACAACAGCCAGAGGCGTTCGGATGTCGCCACCAGGGTGAAACCGAGGACCATGATCCCGCGCAGAATATCGGAGGCGATCATGATCTTCCTTCGATCCATCCGATCGACATAGACCCCTGCTAGTAATCCAAAAAGCAATATGGGAATGGCCTGGGTGATCATCCCGAGTGCGACTGCTTTCGCCGAACCGCCACTCAATTTGTTGATTAAGAGCAGCACAGCCAGCCCAGTGAGACTGTCCCCGAAATTCGAGATCACTTGACCTAGCCATAGAAAACGGAAATCTCGAATCTTCAACACATCTTTTATTCCGAAACGTTCTTCGTCATGATTCGGAGAGGGATTCTGGGTTTTATCCATTCTCGTTGCCCTCGATCGATCGCTGATAGGTCGGATAGAAAATCATCGTCAATGCAAATCGTTGCTCGTTCTCTTTTTCACCCAAATCCGAATCACAGAACTCTTGTGCCATTTCGCGCAGTTTCTGACAAAGGGCTTGGGCTTGTTCCGGCTTCAAATAAGCGATGTCACGCGTCATGACCATTGTCTGGCGGACATCAGGTTGTTCGATCTCCTTGACCTTCAGGCTACGTATCAGATCCTCTTTGGTACTGTCCAAGATAGAAATGAGTAATCCTTCGACATCGCTCCGTCTCACCGGATGACCAACGGGTAGCAAATCCCGGTCCAGGCTGATCTCCTTCGCCGTGCCCCGATAAACCTTCTCGATGATTCCGGATACGAGACGTGTGTCCACCACACGGATCAGACCATGCTCTTCGAGCAGTTTCACATGGTAATAGAGTTTATTCGGCGATAATCCTAATTGTTGGGCGATCTGTTTTACATTGCAGGGCCGATAGAGCAGCAGCTCCAGGATCTGCATGCGCAAAGAATCGGAAAGCACCTTGAGCGTCTCCAGATTATCCACCAGGAAAACATCCTTAAGTGAGGGATCTTCGTTTATTTTATCTTCCTTAACCATTTGATTTCCTTTTAACGATTAAAATTATTAGAATGATTAATAATATTTTATTAGACAAAGAAAAAATGTCAAGAGGCAAATCTAAAAAAGAAAGCATCCAAACGAAATCTCTTGGAATAGGGAAGAATTCGCTGGTCCTTCTTTCACATGGTACTTTAATAAGGGATGTATCCTCGAATGGCAAAATGCGATTTATTAGAATAATAAGTCTGTTCTAAATTTTTGAAACGAACAAGTATTCCTCGCAGATGCCAGGATGAATTTCGTCGAAAAGCCAAACTCATCGATCATGGGACGTAAACCTCTTGGCGGTGGGCATCAGCTGACCCGGGGCATTCCCCTTTTCATTTGAGTATAAGGAGTCTATGAGACTGCCGACCAGAAATCGCCTAAAAGGGGTTTTTCTCCATTAGACCTCCTGCAGCTTCTAAACCTGCGGAGAATGATCATATCCAGGAGAAATGGCCAGCTTCGAACCACGGCTGCATGCCATAAGGACCGTCTCCCAGGAAAAATCCAATCCACCAAACTTAGATTCTGTTCCCTTCCTCTGGTAGAACCGCTGACGGCTCGATTCGAAGAAAAAGACTTTGCTCCCTCTTTGGGATTCCCCATTGTAGAATCTCATCCCCTCTCATGTTTTCTCGCTGTGAGGTAAATCAGGCTCCTCTTTCCCTTGATCAGGTTTCCCAGTCGTTGGGGGATCATCCCCATTGGGCGAGGCTAAATACGGCTGGCGAAGCATGATCGGTGGCTCTTCTATACCGCGCAGGCGTAAATTAAGCATTTCGACAAAAACCGAGAAACCCATCGCAAAATAGATGTATCCTTTGGGTATGTGAAAGGCGAGGCCATCGGCGACCAATGAGACGCCAATCAGCAGCAAGAAGCTCAATGCCAGGATCTTGATCGTCGGGTGGTGACTGACGAATTTGCTGATTGGTCCTGAGGCATACAACATGATGATGACCGCAATCACCACCGCCGCCACCATCACCGGCAATTGTCTCGCCATCCCCACGGCTGTGATCACCGAGTCGAGTGAAAAAATAATATCCAATAGCATAATTTGGACAATCACTCCCGCGAACGTGACGCCTGATTTAACCGGGGCATGTCCCTCCTCCCCCTCTAACTTATCATGGATCTCGACGGTGCTCTTCCCTAAGAGGAATAAACCACCAGCGATAAGAATGAGATCACGCCCCGAAAACGCATGCCCGAAAATAGAGAACAACGGATTGGTGAGGCGTGTCAACCAGGCCAGCGAGAAAAGGAGCATGATACGCGTAACCATCGCTCCTAACAGGCCGACCCTTCGCCCTCGATCCTCTTGAGCCTCGGGTAGCTTTTCAGCTAAGATCGAAATGAAGATAATGTTGTCGATGCCAAGCACGATCTCTAATGCCGTCAGCGTCAGCAATGCAATCCAGGTTTCCGGTTCGAGTAGCCATTCCATTGTCATTATCCTCTTCTATGTTCTGACTCCCCCCCCCACAATGTCCGACATGCTGGGTGCGGGAAGTCACTTCTACAAAAACCACTAACCACGGGTGTTATTTTACACGATGCGGTCAAGATGATAAGTCATTTACACTACTCTGCGCCATGTCCGCATTGTTCTCCATTGGGAACAGCTGTCTTGCCATGGTTATTTTTAATGTTTTTAGACTTTTAGCCGGAGCATACCATCCTAATATGATCAGGGATAGAATAGAATCATCTATCATGTCAACCATTTCCAACGTCAAACCCTGCCGGACAAAAGCCCTGTCCCTGATTATTATGATTTGCTTTCTTGGTGCCATGCTCAGCGCTTGCGGTCAGGCAAAGCGGACAATCGTGCCACGATCCTCACCCATCCCGTTGCGGACGCCGACCCCCACTCCAACACTTACTCCTACAGGCACAGCCACCCCCACATCGACTCCCACCCCTACCTCCACTTCCACCCCAACCCAAACCGCCACGCCAACAGTCACTCCCACGCCTATCTACACATGGGGTTATTTCCCCGGACCAAGCGCGGATTCCGAGATTGAGATCCCCCCTCCTGTTGATCCCATCCCGTTTTCGGCGGAGACGGTCAACATCATTTTGCTTGGCTCCGACCGCCGACCTGGTGAGGGCCATTATCGCACCGATACGATGATGATCATCTCGCTCGACCCACAACGGGAAACAGCGACGTTACTCTCCCTTCCGCGCGACCTCTTCGTCTTCATCCCGGGTTGGCAAGTTAATCGCATTAATACCGCAGAGCCGCGCGGTGGGTTCGAAATGCTAAAAAATACGATCCTCTACAATTTGGGGATTCCGCTCCACCATTGGGTAAGGGTGGAATTCAGCGGCCTGATCGAAGCCATCGACTTGCTGGGCGGGATCGACGTCCGTTCCACTGGCTACTTATACGACGAATGTGGAGGGGTCTACTATTACTATGAGCCTGACAAGGTTTACCACATGAAAGGTTTCACCGCGTTATGTTATGCGCGTATGCGAAAAAGGAGCAGCGACTTCGACCGCTTGCGAAGGCAACAAGAGATCATCCAGGCGATGTTTGATAAGATCGTCAGCATCGAAGGCTTAGAAAAGGCCCCAGAACTTTTCAAGCAATTCCGCCATACATTCGAGACCGACATGACCATCGAGGAAATCCTCGAGTTGGTGCCTCTGGCCGCCAGCTTAGCAACCGATCCTGCAGACATCCGCCGCTTCAACCTTGAGGCGAGTATGACCCAGAGTTGGATCTCTCCCAGTGGCGCCTGGGTGCTATTGCCCAAACGGGACGCCATTCAAGCGATGCTAGAGCAAGCCTTTCCTCCGTAGTCCAAACTTGTACGGCCAAAAACATTAGAAAAATCGCTATTGACCTTTCAGCAGGTTAACAGCAAAGCTGGCCAGGGCGGGTAAGTGAGAAAAACCCTTTCCCTTGGATCGCTTACATCCTCCCATTTATTTGGACCTAATCTTTATTCAAAGAAAAGATGATACAGTTGAAAGATGGATCAAGTTCAACGATAGACTTGTGACGAGATCCCCGTCCCCACTCCAAAACCCTTCTCTTTAAGAAGCTTGACGAAGGATGCTTGATCGGCAGCATGATCGAAGGAGAGCAGCAGCCTCTCCTCCTTCCCTTCCTGCTCACGATAGCGGAACTGAACCGCCGAACGATCCTTCCAACCGTAATGCAC
>CAYGXU010000079.1:5397-14522 GCA_964353875.1 uncultured Anaerolineaceae bacterium
CCCGGGTTTTTTCTGTTTCTCTTGGGGAGCAGTTGTGACCAATTCAGTCGGTCTGGGTGCGAAGACGGTGCTGGGGAAGAAAAATGGCACAATCGCGATGAGATCGATTACCCCCAAGAATATCGACAGAACCAACAAACTGGAAATGCTTTTCGGAGCTTTGTTCTCCGCAACGAGCAGATCGGGTGTAGTCAGGAAGCCCTCGCCTTGGTAATAACTCAGATCATCTTGAATCAGGTCACGCATTTCCATGGATGTCTCCTGCGTCATCCCGGCGAGTGTGATCCACTCGGATTGTCGATCATCCACATTTGTGCTGGAGGCTTCGACCACGATTAAATGGCCGGTATTATCATCCAGCAAGAGATAGTATGTTGCCACGACAACATTATCTTCCATCATTTCATAGCCAGTATCATAGATTGCGTATCCCTCGAGCGTTATATAACGATTATCTCCGATGGATCCATTCACCAGTTGCTCCACCGTTACCGATTGGGGCTCCTTGGGATTCTGCAATGCTGTCAGAAGCTCACCAACCGTAACAATGAGAAAAAGTGTCACAAGAATAAGCACAATGATGGATAAGGATTTCAGACTTCCAATACGAGCTTGCCAGCGTAGCGAGGACTCGTTCATTGGATTCCTCCTGGAATGATGATCTCTGGCATCTGCCAAGATGTTCGAGGGTGTCTCCCCACAGGGATAACAAACGTCTAATCAATAAAAAACAGTTGAACGGGCTGATCCATGATGAACAAAGCTGATAGACGGATTTAAACTCTGGTAGCAAAAATCTTAGAATGGGATATCGATTAGGGTTAGAAGTTTAACCTGTCCATGAAGATTTTCATAAAGTCCGGATAGGTCGTTAATTCAATGTACTCCACTTGGCCAACCAACCCATCCGCTGTTCGGCGAAGTTCTTTGGAGACCAATAAATCCCTCGCCCCTGCTCCAGCAGCATTCCCCACCTGTTGGAATCGTCCCAATGGTATGCCTGGGAACATCCCTATACGCATGGCACTTTTGATATCGATATAAGTACCAAAAGCGCCAGCCACAATCAGCCCTGCCAAATCGTCCGGCGTCAGCTCCGCTTCTCTTAAGAGAATATCAATCCCGGCACGAATGGCTCCCTTTGCAAGCTGGATCTCGTTGATGTCGTTACGGGTCACAACAATGTCACGCCCATGCCCAGTTCCCTGTGCAGGCTGCAAGACAAATTCCTTTTTTCCATCTTGTGTTCGCACATGAGGATGGCCCATCTGAAGAGCGCCGCGTTCGTCGACAACTCCTACTTCCAGCATCTGAGCAATGGCATCCAGGATGCCAGAACCGCAAATTCCCACTGGTTTACTGCCCCCAATCGTCTGTAGGCGAATCCCCCCCTGGAGGACCTGCACCCGTTCAATCGCTCCGGGCGCAGCGCGCATGCCATCGCGGATATGCGCCCCTTCGAACGCCGGTCCGGAAGCGCAGGAACAGCTCAACAGACGCCCCTTTGTCGCTAATGTAATCTCGGTATTGGTCCCGATATCCACCGCCATGAGATTCTGATCCGTTTGCCATAGCCGCGTAGCGATCAGAAGAGCCATGTGATCAGCGCCCACGTATCCAGCGATATTCGGGGGCAAGTAAATCCACGTTCCTGGAGCTAAATTGAGCCCTAGGTTTTCCGATCGAATCTCAAGTGAATCGCTGACAACCGGAACATAGGGCGCCTCTCCCAATTGACGCACAGGCAGCCCACTAAAGAGGTGGTGCATAACCGTATTGCCCACCACGACTGCCTCGACAATTTGATCACGACACGCGCCAGATTGAGCACAAAGCTCATCTACCAGGATATTCAGAGTCTCTATCAACCTGACTTGAAGCGCCTCACGCCCGCCCTCGTGCTGGTTGGCATAAGCGATGCGGCTGACGACATCCTCGCCAAAGGCGATTTGCGGGTTCATCGCTCCGCCCTTGGCGATCGTTGCGCCGCTATCCAGATCCACAAGATACGCCGCTAGCTTAGTCGTCCCCACATCCACTGCCAGACCGAACAAACGGCTCATTCGCGGCATAACAGCAACCACCTCGGCATCTCGTAAGGCCAGGCGTACAGACCAATCTTGGGAACGCAAACATTCTGGGAGCATACGAAGCATGGGATATTCCAGAATAATGTCCAAACCACGTTCTTTGAGCGCGTCCTTCACCCGCGCGTCATCCGAGCGCAAATCATCCAAATTGGGGGGATCGAGATCGACATCAAGGGGGATCACAGCAGGATCAAGCCTTACCTCGGTTTGCTGGCTTTCGATCTGCAGGCGTTGTGGCGTAGTGAGCGATTCGGAGGGGATGTCCACTTTTACATCGGTCAATGGCATCGCCTGACAGGCCAACCGAAAGCCTGAGGCGAGCTCCTCTGGTGATAAGCTCTCCCCCTCCACTGACGTCGGCGCCGAAAGCTTTCCTTCCATCAGGCGAATAATACAGCCGTGGCATGATCCCACACCTCCGCAAAGCGAAACCAACTCGATCCCGGCGGCGCGAGCCGCGTCGAGCAGCGTCTGACCTGCTTGGATGGCGATCCTACGACCTATCGGCTCGAGGTCTATAAGAACTTCTTTGTGCAAATTGTCGTTAATCTGAGAAGACATCTCGGTGGAATAGCCTCTCCATCAAACGGCGCTTGCCTATGTTCGTTCCAGTTGCGATCTCATCAAGAGGTATGTTTGTTCTTCAGACTCACCTGACCCTTGCGAAACGGGTGCAAACATGGAACCGATGAGCCTATTGGAATAAGCATCCACATACAATTGCAAATTGAAGCAAGCCCCAAGAACTTCATTGCGATTGCTGTTGCAGCAATCGATAATAGGCGATGTAGCGCATGGCATAGGGATCACGCCCGTGCAACAAATCGACCGCTCGGATTGTCATCGTAAGCTTCATGGGATTTGTGATCGCGCAGGTAGCCCCCGCGCCCATGGCCAGCGCCATAAACGCTTGATTGATGATCGGTCGCTCGGGCAGACCGAAGGAGACATTACTGGCGCCTAAATTAATATTCGTGCCGAATTCTCGACGGATTCGCTCGATCGTTTGAAGCGTGACCAGCGCGGCATTACTATCTGCGCCCACTGCCATCACCAACGGATCGAGGACCACATCTTCCGAGGCGATCCCTAATTGGTTGGCGCGTGTGAGAATCTTCTCCGCAACAGCAATTCGCTTATCTGGGTCATTGGGAATGCCTTCGTCGTCCATCACCAGCCCAATCACGGCAGCGCCATATTCTTTAACAATCGGCAGGATCGAGTTCAGCATGGCCTCCTCTCCATTCACCGAATTGACCAACGGCTTTCCTGCTACCACTGCCAGACCAGCAACAAGGGCTTTCGGATTGGCCGAATCGATGCAGATAGGCACATCGACCGTGGATGCGACGATTTGGATCACTTCGGGAAGCAGGGCGACTTCATCCAGGCCAGGCATGCCCACATTGACATCGAGAACATCGGCTCCGGCCTTTACTTGTCTCACAGCCAGATTGCGAATGTAATCAAAATCCCTCCCTTGGAGCGCCTCCCCAAGCTTCTTGTGTCCGGTTGGATTGATGCATTCTCCAATCACCACGAAGGGGCTTTCGATGTCTATGATGGCTTCCTTGCTGGCGCTCCGTAAGATGGTTTGCATAGAAAAAGTTCTCCTTTTAATCGAATCTAATTAGACTTACATCCTCATTGATGATGCATTATTCCATCCCATCCGAAAGGTCTTCTGGCATTCACCAGGAGACTGTCATTCTCCAATAATTGTTCCACCAATGCCACACGAATCCATGGGAATTTCTCTTGCTACGATCAAAATCAATAATCAACTGGAGAAATATTCTACCAACTGATCGACGAGAAGAACACCGTTATATTTGAGCCCTTCGCCGCCAGCTCTCAATTCCCCTTTTTTTCCATCCGGATCACCCAGACAGGTGACGATGATATCCGCATCGGACAGGTCTTCCCGTTCGGTATAGAAATTCGTCGTGGCGACAACATGCATCCCCGCTGCCTTGGCGGCCAACACCCCGTTTCTTGAGTCCTCAATGACAACGCACTGTTCCGGTTTCAAGCCGGTCTTTTTCAGGGCGAGATGATAAATTGCCGGATCGGGTTTTTTCTTGCTTACAATGTCTCCGGCAAGGACAAAATCGAAGCGGATGTCTTTGAGGATGTTATAAGCGATCGCCCGAGCCGCCCTTTCGTCGGAGGTTGTACAGACGCCCAGAATCAAGCGCATCTGATTGGCTACTTTCATCACCCTTTTCACACCCGGGCGCAGAGGTAATTTCCCCCTCTCAATGAGGTTAATGAAAGCCTCGGTCTTATGCTTATGGAGTTTCTTCATTAATTCATCCTCTTCTTCTGGCTGTACTTCCACCCCGAAACCCTTCGTATGGAGATAGTGGCGCATACGCTCCTTGCCACCGCCAACCTGGAGTAATCTGTGGTACTCCTCTACTCCCCATTGGAAATGGTATCCGAAATCTTTGAAGGTTTCATTGAAAGCCACCCGATGACCATCACGCTCCGTATCAATGATCACACCATCTTGGTCAAAGATGATCGCTTTGATGTTAGCCATATCTCTTCCCTCCTATTGATTACTGTGTAAAAAATTCTCGGATCGCATCGACGGCCAACTTGTTTTCCTCGGCCGTGCCAATGGTAAGCCGGAACCATCCATCACTGCCATACTTGGCTGCCTCGGGTCGGAAGATAAGCTCCTTGGCAAGGGCAAAATCCACCATCGCTTTACCTTCCTTCCCTGCCCGCTCGCCATGAAAGAGGATGTAATTTCCATGAGAGTGGAAAACCGTCAGTCCTGGAATATTGCTGAGCGACTCCTCGATGAACTTCAGTTGCTCGTTGTTAAAAGCTATCCTCTTTTGCAAACCCTCCGTGTCCTCCAACGCTGCCAGCGCTGCCCACATGGGGATCGTGCCCACATTCCAGGGAATCAGGGTTCCAGCGATCCGCCCAATAACATCCTTATCCCCGATGGCATATCCAAAGCGTAAACCTGCGAGTCCATAGGCCTTGGAAAGTGTCCTGGTGATGAGCACATTCGCAGAGGATTTCGTCAATCCAACCTGCGATTTGGACAATCCAGCATATTCTACATAGGCTTCATCAATCACAAAGGGAATCCCGGTCTGAGCAATTCGAACGAAATCCTCAGTAGCCATGAAATTGCCGCTAGGATTATTGGGGTTGGCGATCACGATGATCTTTGTCTTGGGTGTGATCGCGGCGATAATCGCATCCGGATCGAAGAGCAACTCTTTATTCTCATAGCGCATCGGTATGGAAACCAGCTTGCCGCCTACGATCTCACATCGCATCTTATAAATGCCAAAACAAGGAGTATGTTGAATAACCTCCTCCCCAACGCCTACGAAGCTCCTCCAGATCATGTCAAATACTTCGCTCGAACCATTCCCGATGAGGACATTCTCTGGGCCATCTAATCCATTGATCTCCGCGATCTTCGTTCGGACAATAAGCCCTTGATCCGGATAGCGGTTCGCCATGCGGGCATAGGTATTGATTGCATCTAGAACCTTGGCCGAGGGTTGATGAGGATTTTCGTTCGACATCATCCGGTGCAGCTCGCGATTCCGCCAGGCAAGCTCTATGTGAGCCGAGATATGCATTTTTTGATCTCGCATCCACGGGACAAAGTTCTCTTCCATCTTTTTCTTCATAAAGATTCTCCTAGAAAAAATCTGACCACATCCTGCTGATAGGCTTCCCCTGTTAAATCCTCCCTCATGCCTTCCCTGCACAGCCTAACATCCCAATCCAATAGCTGACCTTATCATGGATCGCCTTCTTAACTTCTTTATCGATCTTGCCAGGATTATATTCATCCCGGTGTTGACTGATGTATTCATAGGTCGTGTCAATCAGGGTGTGTTTCAGATCGGTGGAGACATTAAACTTCGAACCTCCAACCTCAATCAGTTTTCGTACGTATTCTTCGGACAACCCTGTCCCGCCATGAACGACCAAAGGTACTCGCACACCCTTGCCATTGATCAACTGGGCAATCCTCCCGAGCCGTTCGAAATCAACCTTGGGGTTTTTGGTCTTATAGACCCCGTGAGCTGTACCGATAGCAGGCGCCAGTAGATCCAATCCTGTGCGCTCCACAAATTCCACTGCCTGCTCCGGATTACACAACAGAGTTTCATTTTCTGCAACCCTAATTTGATCCTCCACACCCGAAACCGTCCCCAATTCACCTTCGACCGAAACGCCGCCCAGTCGATGGCAATAATCAACCACCTCCTTGGTCTGACGGACATTCTCCTCAAAGTCCTGTTTCGAGGCGTCGATCATGATATTCGTGTAACCGGCATCCGCGCATCGCTTGCAATAGTCCACATCTTCGCAGTGATCCAGGTGGAGGGCGATGGGGATCGGCGCAGATTCGGCCAAGGTACGGAAGATCGCAACCAGGACTTCCCTACCTAAGAATTTTGAAGGCGAAACGGAGGTCTGAATGATCAAGGGCGCCTGATGCTCTACATGTGTCTCAACCACCGACTCCATTTGGATTAAGTTGGTGATGTTGAAGGCGCCGACTGCGTATTTACCCTTGGTCGCTTCGATCAAGATATCCTTCGCAGTTTGAATAGACATGGCAATCTCCTTTTTTTATCCGCTTATCTGAATAGCGCTTGACTTTTGCAGGCCAATATCATCATGCCAACCATCAAAATAAGCCTTTCATCGATCTCTCATATCATCCTTCATCTTCCCTATCGTAATCATCCCCCATCCGACGATCCGGTGTACTTTCCACCTTGAAAAGATAGCGATCGCCCCGATAGAAGGAGTGGAGCAATTCCAATGGCTTCTCTTGGGTGTCGAAGGTGATGCTTTCCAGGAACATACACGGGATGGCTTTGCCGATCATAAGCCTTCGTGCGATTTCTGGGGAGGGCATCATTGCGCGTAAAGTGCGCACTGAGCGATGTAAATCGGCATCGAAATGCTCCACCAGGATTCTATACATCGAACCCTGGATCTCTTTCTCGAGTAATCCCTTGAAAACCTGATAATCATAATATTGTTGCTCGAGAACAAAGGGGATTCGATCGGCAATACGCAGACGTTCTATCCGGATGACGCGCTCATTCCTACCGATCTTCAACTTGGAGGCAATCTCCTCTGAGGCTCTTATCACTTCTTTAGAGAGTTCGCGATCGTCCAACTCAACACCGCTAATCTCAAAATCATCGACGAAGCTGGTGATCCGATCCAAACGATGCACAGGCACCAAAAGCACCTTGCGCTTGACAAAGGTGCCCATGCCTCGCTGTCGTTCAACCAATCCTTTCTGCACCAGGGAAGCGATCGCATGTCGAACCGTGTTGCGGTTCAATCCAAATTGCCTGGCAAGCTGTGTTTCAGAGGGCATCTTCTCGCCCACTCGAAACGTGCTGTCCGCAATTCTGGCCTCAAGCCAACTGGCCAATTGATGATAGAGAGGGATGGGGCTGAGTTTATCTAACATCTCGTTTATCATCGGAACCAAAAGCTTGTCTATTTGTATATACAATTGTACAATGCTTTTCTCAAAAAACGGAAGTACTTCCTGGATCTGCCTGGAGCACTCCCACGCGAAGATCGGTGGTGGAACCCGCCCGCTGGGAGAGCGATCGGAGGATATGGGATTAACCCTCGTGAAGCCCTCGCCCTAGGTCTGGGTCTGCTTTAGCTTGATCGCAATTTACCTGCCGAACGATCCTATCGCTTTCTTTTTGTGGGCTTTATGAATAGATCAGGACCTCAGCATGAGCAAGGTAGAATAAAGGACGATGTGGGCGATTTCTTGCAGATTCCCGCCTTCTCATTGCTCATGTATGCTGCAATACAACTTTCGAGCGTTAAATAGAGCGGTAAGATCAGGCTTACAAATAGGAGTTGGGAATAGATCGGATTAAGGGAATCGATAGCCCTGCGACCGAATTTGTTCCGAGAAAATAGGTAAAATGCTATCCTACCGCTGGATTGAGAGAACGTAGCACAATTGAAGGAGAATCAATGGTATTTCTTACAGCATTAATTTCCTCAGCTCTGATCTTTAACTTCCTTAATGGTTTTCATGATTCGTCCAATATCGTTGCTACGGTGATCTCGTCTCGAGCATTACGCCCGCGCGTGGCCTTATTCATGGCAGCCATTGCGGAGTTCATTGCCCCTTTCCTGTTCGGAGTGGCGGTGGCGACAACGATTGGAAAGGATGTGATCGAGCCTTCGGCTATTTCGCCCACGGTCGTCCTGGCAGCCATAATTGCTTCCATCATATGGAATCTGATCACGTGGTGGCTCGGCATCCCTTCTTCCTCGTCACATGCCTTAATTGGCGGGCTGCTCGGTTCATCGATCCTGGCGGGCAGCTTGGGAACCGTCCAACTTGGCGGATTATTAAAAGTACTCATTGCTCTCTTTATCTCCCCGCCTCTGGGTTTTCTCGCTGGCTATATTCTCATGTCTCTGCTACGGATTACCCTGCGGGCTGCTACCCCGCGGGTGAGCACAATGTTCAAACGTCTTCAAATTCTGACAATGCTTAGCCTGGCCCTCTCCCATGGAACGAACGATGCTCAAAAGACTATGGGCATCATCACCATGGGATTAGTAGCATCTGGATTTCAACAGAATTTTGCAATTCCTACTTGGGTCATCGCAGCCAGTGCTGGCGCTATCTCCCTGGGGATCGCATTGGGAGGCTGGCGTCTGATCCGAACTCTGGGCGGACGCATCTACAAGATCCGCCCTATCCATGGCTTTACCGCACAAGCATCCTCGGCGGCGGTGATCCTCACAGCTGCCTTGTTGGGTGGACCGGTAAGCACGACCCAGGTGGTCGGGTCCGCCATCATGGGGGCGGGAGCTGCCGAGCGAGTTTCAAAAGTGCGCTGGCAAGTGGGGCGGGAGATGTTGATCACTTGGGTAGTGACCATCCCAGCAACGATCCTGCTCTCAGCCCTGGTTTATCTCCCACTTAAGGCACTCCTTCCCTAGAGCGTCTTATGAACTTAGGCGAGGTGGTAGACTCTG
>CAYGXU010000080.1:0-5815 GCA_964353875.1 uncultured Anaerolineaceae bacterium
TTTAAAGTCCCTTCCCTAAAGGGAAGGGATATAGGGATGGGTAGATTTTGTAGCTCCTCTGGCAATCCCTCCCCCCCCGTCGATCAGACCACAAAATTCATCTTCCTACACATCTTTAGCCGCTGCTTCCTTCAACATGTTTCCTGCTTTCACTTCAATCCAAACACAGCTTCGATTGGATTCCGGGGGAAGTATTGGTTTTAATCTTCGCCCAATCCATTGTCGATTTCGCTGGAGAGGAATAAAGTTGAGACTCCTCATTGCGTTTTCCTGATGGCGATTTTCGGAGCTTTGCCATTTTTTCTGGTAAATGCCCAAAACGCGCAGCAGGAGTTCATGCAACAGGCACAAATTGTCTTGTTTTTGGGGCTTTCACCTCGTTCTCTGAGTAATTCTAAGCCCTGTCGGTGTGAAGTTGCTCCTCTCATGAATTATTCAACATCGGGTTGAGTTTCTTCGGCGCCAGCAAGAAGACCCGGATCGATGATGAACCTGGCCGTTTGGAAAGGCTCGGGCGGTAGTAGATCCATTTCCCCACCCCTTGGCTCGACAACGAAGGTATGGCAAGGATCCTCCGATCGATAATCGATGAACCAGGTCCCTTCCGTGGCATCGACAGGCAAGGAGAACTGCCCGCCATTGGGGATCGTTTGCCAATCCCCTGGCGCGCTCCCCTCCCTGTAGACACGATACTGAAGGTTCAAGCGCTCAAGACGAAAGACCGTATCACTGGCGGATAAGGTGAAGATGTTCTGACCAGAGATAAAGGTTAGGCCGTCTCGCACCTCCGAGGGGCCATCGAAAGTGAGTGCACTGAAGGGAGAGTTTTGGTCACTCGGATCCGGCGAGATCTCATCGTTAAGGTCTGGGAAGCGATCGGCTCCATTCTCCCAGTCGAGGAACAAGCCCCGAAAGGCCGGTCGTAGCAAACAACTCTCCCACACCGGGAAATGACCGTTGCCACCGTTAAGTAGTTCGGGCGGCGGATTAGGATTCACCTGACGTTTGGATGGACAAGTTGGAGGTCCCTCAGCACAGAATAGCGGGAGGCCATCCTGCCTCCAGGCATGATCTCCGAGGATAGTTTCGAGCCAATAAGGAGACGTCCCCGCGAGCGAATCGATCATGATATTAGCGGGAACACCGTCAGCGTTAAATGGCGCAGCATATGTACGAACCAAGGAGGCATCACCGATCCATCCCTGTTCAACGAGCAGGTCTCCAAGGGCGTGGTTGAGCTCGTTGCCATCCAACAAAAGAAGCTTGGTCATGATGATGCTGTTCCTGATGGATGGAGAGGTTTCAGGGTTGATCTGAGCATCCTCTCGCAGCGGCGCGCAGTGCTCGGGGATCCCCGGTGTCGGGACATGATGGTCTGGCGGGAGACCCAAGTGGGCATCAAGCCGGGCATGCTCCTCGGGTGTAAACAGATCAGAGGGAGTGATGCGTCCCAGGCCAGGCCAATCCATGGAAACACCGCTGCGATCATCGCCACACATCCAGGGGCTGGGATTCTTAAGGAATTGATCGACGGCTTCAAGATCAATGCCATAACCCTCTTTTAGATAATTGGCGAGCTGACCTCTGACATAATCGCGGGCATTATCCGCAAGAGGGCCAATTGGATTGGGAATCCCCAGTCGGTCAAAAAGATCGTCGATCGCTCCAGCAACCTTATTGAGAAACCCGCGCGTATCGCCAATGGCATCAGGCAAACCGAACATGGGGATTAAATGGGCGTTGATGAAAGAGGGATCTTTCCCTGGATGGACATGGTCCAATCCGTAAAAGATGGCATCCATCGCTCCGCCACCCCCCCTCCTTCGCGTTTCTGGATCGAAAAGGCCTCTGCTCACACCCAGGCCGAAAAGAGGCCATTCCCGCAGACCGGCATCAATGTCATCGATCCAGTAATCCAAGTAATCGGCGAGCAGATCGTCAACCACATCCTGCGCTTTATCCTGAGGATCAGGTATATTACGACAAGCCCATTTCCATTTTTTGCAAGAATAGCTTGTGATTTCCACATTCTTAATGCCGCGTACGGTTGAGACGGCCTTCGTCGATTTAACCCTTTTACAACCCGGATTGAGATCCCCATACCAGCAATCGGTATGGTTGGCATCTGCACGCAGCTTGGTGTATTCAATTTGCTGCTTGGCTTCCAGATCGAGGAAGTAATCGACAATCGGCCCTCGGCTCACCTCAGGGGTGCCCACCTTGTAGGGTTTCTCCGGGCAGCCATCATCAATAGTCCCGTCTCCATCATCATCAACCCCGTTGCCACAGACACCGAGAGGGTCATCGGCAGGTGTAGGAGCATTGGGATCGATTAAGACTTGATACAGGAAACGTGTTGGGACATTGAACTCGACAGCCGGCGATGTTTTCCGATCATAGCCTGGGGTGACGATAGCAACATAGGCCTCAATCACAATGTGACGGGGTACAATTAGCGCTTCCTCTTGCTGGGGAGTTTGGGAATCTGAAATAGGAGGATAAATGCCTCCAGAGAAGTCATTGACAATCGTATGCCCCCATGTATCTTCAGCCGCATGACCGAGAAATCCGTAAGTGAAGGCCAGGATTTGTCCTTTCTCCTCTGCGCTATAACCAGGGTCGGATTGCGCATCCCATGCCGCCTGGTAAAGATAACGTAGCCAGGTGCCAGTGTGAATGGCATGGATGAGGCCCTGCCCGTAAGAGATGTCCGGGAACGCATCCGGACCGATGATTCCAGCGTTAAAGTAGTCCGGGTAATTACGGATGGCATTGGCAACTTCGGCTCCAACGGCATATGAACGCCCGTTTATCGAAACTTGATTGTCATTTTTAAGGTCCTCCACGACTTGGGAGCCAAGGTAGCTGTGGGTAATCCCATACCAGGCGCCGGCAGGCACTGTCTGGGATAAAAGAAAAACGACTACGGAACAAACAAAGAAAAAACGGTGGGTATTCGTGAATCTCATGATTGTGGCCTCCTAGAGGTGATCATAGTGTTTCATCCATGTGCTCGATTACTTTATAAAACCTTTGCCCCCCGGTCTCCAATGGATTGTTCTTTAAGTTGATATCTGCAATGTGGATCGATAGCATTTAGATTAGTCCCTCAAACGGTATCCTTCACAATCGATGGATTGAATACGATCGCAAGGTATTCGTGGGATATTTATTGGTGCAACCTTCTGAAACCAACCCGAGATATGAAACCGGGTCATTTCCCAATAGCTATCAATGTGCAACTGTCCCTAAGATGAAGAAATTAACTTAGGGAAGTCGAAAGTCCATTATAACCACGCCTATATAACGTTTTAGATACTGATTTGTGACATACTCTGCTGAAATTGACGCTCAGGAATAATATCCATAAAGTGACCCTTGATAGAATCGTAACTGCCCAGGCAAAGACCCTAAAGTTCTGTATTGCGATCCAAACATGTCTTTCAATCGTAAATTTCCTGCAAATTCAATCCCTTGTTTTACCATAAAAACTTTTAGGGTCTGCGTTTGCAGGCAAGGCTGAGTAGTAACTTGGAATCACAAATGGCATCTTCCCATCGGAAAAGGCAATAAAATCGGACCGCCTTCCTCTTCTCTCCAAGAAAATCACCCATCCATTACTTTATTGAGATATTCCGATTGGCTTATTCAAAAATCCTACAATTAAGAAGAGCGAGGTGATGTCGAGGAAGATCAGATTCTCGCTCTTTACAATCCGGCTGATTATTGATCATAGAGGGAGAGCGATGGATTGTGAATAGTACCGACGTCCTACTGTGATTTCTTTTTTCAATACGAATGCCATCATGCATTCCATATCTCATAGCCGAGGTAGATCCTATCGTCAAAAATAATCAGCGCATCGAATCACTTCAGCGCCCGGATTCTGATTTTGTCCGCCATCCTCATCCAACTTATCAAAGCCAACGCTTTATCCCTCCGGTCGAAAGTATCTATCGTTGCGCCTGACAGAGCTTTGACCTTTGTTGTGTGATGGCGGAAACAGGAAAATATAGCTTTCTACCTGTGAAAGTGGTTTTATCCCATCAAATACTGACCAAGGCTTCGGCACAGGATAGCCGCATCAATGATTCATAATTGCCAAAAGCCATCCGTTGCATGAGCGCAATCCAAGAGGGGTCTCGGATATTAGATAGAAACCCTCAGGGGAATGTACAATAGCAAGATATCCGAATTTGAGTTCGTGATGAGTGCTTTTGAGATGGAACAATTTCTGCCGGGGGGCAAATTGTCCCTCTGCCAACCTTAAGCCAGGCAGCGTTATGCCGCCCTTACATTCATCTTAGGCGCCGGCGATGTACGCGCTGGAGCGCAATTTGGCAGTCAGAGGTTAATGATCTAAAAACCTTTGAGGATCAATCGTCTGCCTTTTCGACCAAAATCGTCCCATGCGTTATTAAGGCCGCGATCGCGCCCAGGGCGGCGAGTTGAGGGGCAACCAACGCGCCAACGACACCAAGCGTGAGCGGGATATCAATCAGGGTTCGGCCTTCTTCATTCTTGATAATGACACGGCGGATATTCCCCTGATGTACAAGTTCTTTCACTCGTGATATTAGCTCATCCCCGCTGACTTTAAATTCTTCCGTTTTAGGTTCTTTCTCGGTCATTTTGATATCTCCTTCTTGAAGCCCATAACAAATCTCTCCTGCCTGGAATTACCGATCTTGCCGAAATACGGACAGGCTCATCAACCCCGGATTGAACGCAACCATAGTCTGCATTTTACACGACCATAAAGATCCGATTATGATATTTCCACGGCCTTTTCTAAAGCCTCACAAACCCATGATACCTGGTCTTCTGTCATTACACTCGAAAATGGAAGGGCAAGGCAGCGACGACCGAGATCTTCGGTGATGGGAAAATCCCCTTCTCGATAATCAAATCGTTCACGCATGTAACGTGGTAGATGGATCGGAGCAAAATAGGGTCGAGCGGGAATCCCCTGAGATTCCAACTCCTGAATGACTTTATCGCGATCGATGGAGGGATGAAAGCGAATCACATAGACGAACCAACTGATGCTCGTTGTGGTGGAAGACAACTGAGGCGTTTCTATCTTTGGGAGCGTCTTCAGTCGTTGCTCGTACCAATGAACAACGCGCGTGCGCTTCTCAAGGAGCTCTTCCAGGCGCTTCATCTGAACCATGCCGAGAGCAGCGCTTAATTCATTAAGGCGATAGTTATATCCCAGGTGGGTATGGCTGAGCCAGGTATCGCCAGGCGCCCGTCCTTGATTGCGTAACGAGCGGATCATGGAAGCCCAATCCTCACGATCAGTGACCACCACCCCGCCCTCGCCGGTGGTGATCTGTTTATTGGGATAGAAGGCGAAGACCGCTGCCGCTCCGAAAGTCCCTGCCATGCGATCCTTATAGGTCGATCCCAAGGCTTCGCAGGAGTCCTCGATGAGTGTCAGCTCACGGGATTGCGCTATGGCTGTCAAGGCGTCATAATCCGCCGGCTGACCAAACACATCTACCGCGAGGATGGCCTTCAATTTCCCTTTCCCATGAATCCCCTTTCTAGGCAACCATCGCTTAGCTGCTCGTCCGCCTTGATAAAGATCATCGACCGCCTGCGCGACGAGATCGGGATTCATATTGCCTGTTAACCGATCGACATCGACAAAGATTGGTACGGCACGTTCATATAACAAGACATTGGTGGAGGCTACGAATGAAAAAGGCGTGGTAATCACCCAATCCCCATCCGAGATCCCCGCCGCACAGACACAGAGATGGAGGCCGGCTGTCCCGGAGCTCACGGCGATGGCATGCTCTGCCCCGAC
>CAYGXU010000080.1:5915-14518 GCA_964353875.1 uncultured Anaerolineaceae bacterium
GATTGACTGATCCCTTCACGACGGAGGACGATCCAGAAGGTCTGCAATAAAATCTTCATATCCAACCACAAGGACCAATGGTCGACATACCAGACATCATATTGGAACTTATCTTCCCAAGTGAGCGTATTACGACCATTGACTTGAGCCCAACCGGTCATCCCCGGCAAAACATCATGCCTGCGCGCTTGTTCAGGTGTATAACGATCAAGGTATTGTGATAAAAGAGGCCGTGGGCCAACCAGGCTCATCTCCCCACGGATCACATTAAACAACTCCGGCAATTCATCCAGGCTGAAAGATCGCAAGAATCGTCCTAACTTCGTTAACCGTTCCTCATCCGGCAGTTGATTCCCGCAATCATCATAGGATTCGACCATTGTCCGAAACTTGTAGAGAGAAAAAGACTGACCGCGATATCCTGGGCGAATCTGTCGAAAGAGAACCGGGGATCCCATCCGCATCCTTACCCATAGAGCAATCAATCCCAAGAACGGGCTGATGAGGAGAAGCCCTGGGATCGTAAGGAAGAGATCGAAGAAACGCTTCTGCCTGTGAATCCCCGCCGGGAACAAGCGTAGGGATAACATGCTTACTCTTTTCCACGAGCCGTTTCTTTTATCACTTCCCACATCACTTTCGCCAGTTCAGCACGATTATAGTGCCTTTCCACAAACTGACGCCCGGCTTTCCCCATGCGCTTCCCTTCCTCCTGGTTCTGCTCCATGAGGAGAATCGTCTCGGCCAAGCGTTTGGGATCCCCTGGAGGGACAAATACACCCGCCTTTGCCTCCTCCACCACCTGTCGAATCACGCCATCGATCGCCAGAACGATCGGTCGACCAGCCGCCATGTAGTCGAAGACCTTATTGGGATAGGTGGTGGTGAAGGCATGCAGAGGTTTAAGGATGGCGACACAGACATCCGTCGAGGCGAGCACTTCCGGCATCTCCTCCTTCGGGACAGGGGGGTGGAAGTGAACATTCTCTAAACACATGTTACGCGCCCGCGTTACCAGGTTCTCCTTCTCCTTGCCATCACCGACCAGGACAAATTGAATCTGTGGCTGGTCTCTTAGGCGCTCTGCTGCCCCTAAGAAAATCTCAAGATCATTCGCCATCCCATGTGCTCCAGCATAGAGCACCACAAACTTATCCTGCAAACCATGTGTCGCTCGATACTGGGCACCATCGTTTTCAGGGTTAAACATGGATACCTCTACCCCATTCGGCACTACAACGATGTTCTTCCCCCCTTCTCTTTCAACATGCTCCTGGAAGCCAGGAGAATTAATAACCACACAATCTGCATGTCGATAAAGAAACCGCTCCAAACCCTCCGAAAGGCGAATAAGCAAACGATTCTGCAACACCCCCACTTCAACCGCAAACTTCGGCCATAAATCCCTCACCTCCATCAGAAAAGCTGCACCTTTGAGGCGAGCCAACGCCCATGCCGTCAGCGCCTGGAAGATCGGTGGCGAGGTGCCCCAAACCAGGTCCACCTCTCGGATTCGCACGCCTATGAAGAAAGAGGAAAACATAAAACTCAGGAAACTAAAGATACGATGGAGAAAGGAACGATGCCAGGTTTGATAGCTCCAACAACGCAGAATGGCAACACCGACATCATCTATCTCGCGTCTCAGCCATGCACTTCTTTGGGCACCCCGTCCGGTTAAATAACTTACTTGACCCGTTAGCACAGTAACGCGACCCCCAATCTTAGTCAAGTGACGCGCCATTTCATGGTGACGCGTACCCCCGGGTTCGGATAGCGCCGCAAAGGCCTGGTGAATAAGAAGGATGTGCATCAAAGACTTATCCCCTCACCCCCATATGTAACCTGACCAATACTTATGGGAGAACTCCCAGGCGGATTCCACGTGACATTCAATTTAGCGGGATCAGCCTGCCCCAGGCTCCATCTGGACACCAGCCGTAGTGGTAATTGACCTCTTATCCGTGTAACCAAAAAGAGCGCAGGTTCTTTATATGCGTAGGTGGGAGAATACCACCCGAAGGTATCCCCAGACTCATTTATATTTTCTCCGGCGATGAGTTTTCCGGCACGATAGAGCACATGTTTCGCTTCGGTGGGATGGATTGCCAGATGGATTTCCCCCTCAGGCGTGTCCACCACAAAACCGCTTTCTGTCTGCTTCCCGCCTCCATCCGGTAGCAACCATCCATTCCGCAGGGTATGCGTTCCATCACCGATCAATTCATCCACTACCAGCCAGACACCCTCCCCTGCGCGAACGACCATACGGCGAGCGGTCACACCCCAGGCTCGATAGCCATCATGCTCTGCTGCCAACGCTTCCACTATGCCATTCAATGATCTCCAGCGTCCTAATAGCTTTCCTTGCGCCCAATTCAGCCAAAGAAAGCGGCCTGCATCCCACATCGGTTCCTGCTCATCCATGAGAAGCGTATTGTGGACTCTTGCGGACGACAGGCCGTTATCCCAAGGTGAGGCGCCATTATACAGATATGTACCTGCATCCCTGGCGATGTTGCAGCCACGCCACCATAAATCGAAATGCAATTGATCGCTGTGAGCGGGGCGCGTCCGAAATTCGGCGCACCTGAGCATCCCCCGCGTTTGCTCACCGCGAAGAAGATAAAGGCCTGCCTGGGGAAAATCCATTTTTAGAGGATCGTGAATAGATCCCTCCGGAAAGTCAAACGACTCGACCCGCTCCTGATCTGCCCCTTGAACACCCTTCGCATAAGAGGATCTTTTCCTTATCTCTCCGCTTTGTAAATCACGGCTCTGAGCATAAGAGAAACCGAACCACAGACCGGCTTCATGCCATAAACCGGAGGAATAAGACCTCTTGCTTCTTAGGATCTGATTTGCTAGTTGAATCGTCGGGCGGTAATCGTGGAAAGCACAGGAGGTGATCGGGAGAATCAAAGCCCCATCGTTGGGTCCGAAATTGGGCGCCTTTCCCGTTTCCGGGTCAACCAACGCTTCCAGACAATCCGTCATCCTTTGCAATGATTCGATCGTGTGGCCTGGAAAAGGCTCTCCATTGAGCTCTGCCAACCGAACCGCCCAGAGTGCGGCATGTAGCGCCAGACGCTGATAGTTGGCCGAGTGTTGCACATAGCCGCCGTCGGAAAAAACCTGGCGAGCTACCGCCATCGTGATCCATCGACGTCCAAGTCGTTGCCACCGTTTTGCGTTGCGAAACTCAGGGAACAACACTCCGACGGTGTAAAGTGCGACTGCTTCCGTGAGCAGATGGTTATTCCCCTGAGCGCGAGCGTAGTTCAATGTGGGTGGGATCCGATTTGCATGAATGGCGATCATCTCAGCTAAAGTGATCCGTCGGTCTGGTCGTCCTTCAAAGGCGGCGAAGAAGGCATAAAATCCAAATACTAAAGCCATCAAACGTAAGGCGACTTCCTGCGCCGAGATCCATTGCGGACCAGTATTGGGGAGATTCACATCCCGCCATGAGTCTAGTAAGCTCCAAAAACCCTCGACATAGCGCCGGTCGTGGCTTATAAAAAAAGCACGCGCAAGCGGGAATACCCATCCAAAACGGGAAAGCTCCCATAAAAGTTTGATGTCGTGTGGGAAGTTATCCATCGAGTATGCCGACCAATGTCGGTCCGAATCAGCAACAGCCTTCTCGATGACGCCGCCTAACCTGGGGAAACTATTCCATTGGGGTGGAATCCCCAAGGAGACCGGTGATCCCCCAAAGAGCCGAAATCGACCCTCCAGGATCTCGTCTGCTTCCGCCAGCAGAAGATGGCTATTCTCCTTGAGAATGTCCTTCAGCTCCCCCGCTAGATCCGAAGACGGATCGAAAAGAAATGAGCGATCGACCGTGCTCCGATATTCGGTATAGAGAGCTGGATCCACATTTATACCTGTGTGGACCCAGGTTTTAAGTGGTCGATCCATCCACGGGTAACGTGCAGTCTTTAAACGCATCCCGCCGCTCCGTATTCCAAACTGATAGAGCAGGAGCAGCCCCATGGAGTGCCAGCCCAATTCACGCGTTGCGTGGAGGAGGAGTCCTAAAGATGGCATTCGTCCTAAACAAGCGTTTCCACTGCTAGCGTGCGTTGTTCACGCAAAGACTCGACGGCAGCAAAAGAGGTCATACTTACGGCAAATAGCTGGGGGTAGGGGATCGGAGGGGGACCGCCTCTCGCTAGGGCTTCCGAAAACGCTTCCCACTCCGCCTGATGACCCTTATCCTGGCGCACCCGAGAGCGGAACAGTCGACGTTTGCCATGTGCAAACATCTCAAGTTTCCGAAAATCATCCAGAACTGCCACCCGCCCACCACCGAAAACCTCGACCCGTTCTTTGGGAAAAGCCCGGTCCCCATTCGCCGTATACATCACTGTACCGACGGACCCATTGGCGAACTTGATCATTAGAACGATATTCTCTTCCCTCGTTTCATTCCCTTGTGCCAGCCCGTTGCTTCTCACTGACACAGGGTTGGAACCTGACAGGAAGGTAAGAAAATCAATGAAATGACAACCCTCTCCGATGATCCTCCCTCCTCCCGCCTGCGGATCGTTTAGCCAATGATTGGGTGGCAAAGGACCGGCATTCACCCGATAGTGCATCAGCAAAGGTTGTTGCACGAATGAAAAAAAGTCCTTCAAATATTGGGACATCGGGGCAAAGCGTCGATTGAAACCCACGCTCAGGAGTTGAGAGGACCCCTGTAAAGCTTCGAGTATCGCCTGGAGTTCTTCTCGATGGAGAGCGAGCGGCTTCTCACAGAAAACATGCTTCCCTGCCCTCAATCCAGCGATGACTTGAGCAGCATGCAGATGGTGCCGAGTGAGTACAGCGATGGTGTTGATCTTCTCATCGTGTAGAAGCTGATCCTCATCCGTGGTGGCGTATTGGAATCCAAAACGCTCCCCAGCATGCTGCGCTTTAAGGCCGGTTGCATCCGCGATTCCCACATACTCCACGCCGGACACTCGCTTGAGCGCTGGTAACATGGTCGCATTGGCGAAGTTCCCAGCGCCAAGCACCCCCAAACGAACCGGCATTACAGGGGTACTTTCAGGTCTTATTTGTACCCGCCTGCCTGGTAATACCTCAATATCTCCCCCCTCACTCGGATAAGTGAGTAAGACACCAAGGAACTGCTGATCTGTTTTGCCCATGATCAAGTCATAGGCCTCGAGCCCAGATTCGATCGGAAAGCGATGGGTGATCAATGGCTGCACCACCAGCCGACCGGCAGCCATCATCTCAACCACAGCTCCCAAATTCCGGCCTTCGGTCCAACGTACGTATCCAATAGGATAATCCTGTCCGCCTTCCTCATACTCGGCATCATAGCGCCCGGGTCCATAGGAACGAGAGATGAGCAGGCCGAGTTCTTTGTCATAGTAGATTTTGCGGGGAATATCCATGCCCACCGCTCCTACGACAACCACCCTGCCTCGATCCCTCGCAATCCTCCCTGCCAATTCAATCGGATCGTTCGAGGTCGTATCGGCGCAAATCAGAACCACATCGAACCCTATGCCTTGAGAGGCTGCTTGGGCAGCTTCCTCCGCCTCCGCCCGCGGTACAGCGTACGCACCGAAACCACATGCAAGCGCCACGCGCCCCGGATCAAGATCGACCCCGAAAACAACACAACCGGCAGCTCGAACGATCTGCAGACCCAATTGCCCTAACAATCCCAACCCAAGAATGGCCACCCGCTCACCAACTTGAAGCGACGCCAAACGCACCGCATGTAATGCGATCGCGCCCAGCGTAGCACAGGCAGCTGACTCAAAGTCCACTGAATCGGGCAGCCTGGTCATCAGGTTTTTCGGCACTACTACATATTCGGCATGCACAGCATACCCACCCCCCGCACAAGCGACCCGGTCACCAACCTGAAAACCGGTAAGATCTTCGCCCACAGCAACGACTGTGCCCGCCGAAGCGTAGCCAAGCGGCATAGGCTGGCCGAGCCGTGTTTGGATCGCCTGCAATGTGGTTAGAACACCTTCACGCCTGACTTTCTCCAAGGTCTGACGTACCAGGTCAGGCCGAGAGCGAGCCTTACCCACCAGGCTCTTCCCAGCAAAGTCGATCAACATCCGTTCCGTCCCAGCTGAGACCAAAGAAGCCGCATTGCGAACCAATGCCATGCCGGAGCCGGGATTGGGAACCGGCACTTCCTGCAAGCAAGTTTTCCCAGATTGTAAATCCTGGATGATCTGTTTCATCATCAATCCATCACCCGCTTGGCTTGATTCTCCAAGCAGCCTTCGGTTTTTTCTTTCTCTATGCGATTATAGCACTGGGATTCGCCCAATACACGACTAGATGAAAGAGAATCCAACATCTTTCTTAACCGTGTCATTCTTGAAGAATGAAATAGCAATCCCATCGAAATTAGGGAAGGAGTCCTCGGTAAAATGCCTCCGCCTCTGCCATCACCTTCGTGTGAGAGGCCCGTTTCTCGATCAGTTGTAGGTTTTGCAGTTCAGCACGCTGTCTCAAAGTCTGATCCGCCAAAGCCTTTAGTACTGCTGTGGCCAATCCATCCGCGTCATCCGGTCTCACCAAAATTCCATTGACATCATCCTCGATCCACTCGCGAATCGATTCCAGATCGCCAACCACCGGGAAACACCCGCAAGCCATGGCTTCCAAGAGCGAGTTCGGCGTGCCATCATGTTGCGTAACCGAGACTGTGACCAGCGCCCTGCGGAATAAGGCTCCCATTTCCTCGGGAGTCAGCTTTGGAAGAAGGTGTACCGAAGCTCGAATCGCAAGTCGATCCAGCCATGCCTCTGCCTCCGGCTCACCCGCCATCGCCGGGCATAGAAAAACCGTTTCAGGACGGTGGGTGAGGATTCGAGGGATAGCCCTAAAGAAGGTGTCGTTACGCACGTAGGCTCGAAATCCACGCGGATTGACCACGACGGGCACGTTTCCAGGCAATACTTGCTTCCATGGAGTATCCTCATCCTTTGGGGATTCCTTCCCTGCCTCCTTGGGATAGAAGAACTCGTCTCGCACACCTCCCGCGCCAGGAATCACCAAAACAGGACGATCGCTTGGGAAACCCCACTCCAGCGCCAATCGCTGATCCCGGTAACAGTCAACATGCAATGCGCTGGCGCGCCGTAACGTTCGTCGAGTGAAGAACCTCATCCAAGGCGTGGCAGGTGCATGCAAGCTAAAATCATTCCCCCATACGGAAATCAACAAAGGGCAGGTTGGCTTGGCACTGGTCGCCAGCATCCCCTCGAAGGGAATGCGCATCGCATGGACCAGATCCGGTTTCAGGCTCTCGATACACTTTCGTAGTTGACGCGTGGAAAAGCTTACCGTCCAAGGTCCCAGCCAATGACGAAGCTTCATGCGTAAGCCGATTTTTCCGGTTCCAGTAATGGTTTGTGTTATTGATGATCCGAATCGTGTTGATTGTGTTCCACTGAACGCAACAGGAAAATAGTGGAATGATGCCAAGTCAAAGTCCAGTTCACAAGGGAATGTGGAAGCCAGATGCAATTCGTGTCCCAGATCAGCAAAGGTACGCATCCAATTGATGGCAGTCGGGCTTCTCCCATCGGCCACGAACAGCAATCTCATTTTAGATCGCTTTCCTTGTGACGGCATTAAGCACCTCTACAAAGGTCTCCGCCATGATATGGATGTTCACTCGCTCCAGAACGAGCCGATAGGAAGCTTCGCCCATCTGACGAAGTCGCTTCGGATCGGACAAGGCCTCCTCCAAGGCATTCTTTAACCCATGGAAATCCTCCCGCTTAATTAGCCAACCATTCTCCGCACAGACGAGATCCTGCTGTGTGCCGTCACCCTCGGCCACGATGACAGGCAGCCCATGCGCCATTGCTTCTTGCACCGCCAAACCTCCTGTGCCAGGAAGCACAAATAAATCCGCATGGTCAAAGAGGCGCTCAAGCTCAGCACCATGTTTGACGCCAGTAAAATGTGTCTGTGGGAAGATTTCCGCTGCCATTTTCTGCAATGTGTGAAGTTCAGGTCCATCCCCAACGATCCACAGGTCGGGCTTCGTCTCCACTTCCGAACACGCCTTGAGTAAAAGGTCAACGCGTTTGCGCGCCTGTAATCGGCCCACAAAGAGCACCCGCGCCGCCCTGCTTTTGAGTGGCTCTCGATGCGGAAGCCGCATGGGCGGCGGTGTTGCGGCGTTGATCGCAACGTGAATGCGTTCAGAGGCCATACCACTTGCTGCGTATTGTTGCGCCCCAAAGCTGCTGTAGGCGATCATTGCATCAAAGACGGATAAATAATTGCGGCGTACCCAAGTCCGGCCTCGAGAAAAAAGTCCATGCATGGGTGCAGCGCCCAATCCCCATCCGATCACCGCTCGGCCACGTCGACGCATCCACCGAAGCGCGGCGAGATTGGAGAGATAGCGCGGGTTGGCCTCCAGAATCAACACCTGCGGGTCCCACTTTTGTAGCCAACGGATCAGCCCAAGCTGGTAACAGAGATACAAAGGGCCTCCTAACAAATGGATATTCTTGGCCGGTGCATAGCCTGCCCTTTCCAAGTGCCCGATCACCCCAACGACCTCCCCAAGCCTTGGAAGTCCGGCGAATACGCTC
>CAYGXU010000081.1:0-14505 GCA_964353875.1 uncultured Anaerolineaceae bacterium
TTCTCATCGGAATCGTTGGCCAACACGTTGAAGTTAACCGATGTGTCTTCTTTTGTGGTGATATTGTCATCCTGCGCGACGGGCGGCTCGTTCATGGTGAAAAGGACCGCGGCCCAAAAGCCGGATGAGAGGTTGTAATTGGCACTCGTAGCGCGCCCGATCATCGAGGGCTGGCCCAAGGTATATCCCACCCGAAAATCGGCAGAACTTGTGCTCGAGCCGATCGCGCCCCAGGTGGAGGCCACCAGGCGGTAATCGCGCGAACCTTCCTTGGCGTCAACGGACTGTTGATAGCCCTGCGGGATGATAGGCATCTTACCCGCGTCGGACGCGCCTGGCTTGAGTGCGCCTGCCTCCCCCGGGATCAGCAATAGAACAATGACGAGAACGAACGCAACTGCCAAGGAGCGATAGCGTTGAATGTTCATGACACGTCCCCTTTCTCTCTGACCGCGAATGGGAGAGAGGTTTTTATGCATCTGATAATGAGGTCTTCATCCCATGTTTCATTTTTTCGGCTATCTCTGCTATTACGGCGCAATTTCGCACAACTTTGTATGATTTGCCCGGCTCTACCCCCCTTTCATCCCCCCATTTGCGCCTTCAGATGCCCGTTAAACCCAGAATCTTGGCGGCGCAAATGGGGGGACAGAGGGGGGTGATGGGCAACATTGCGCTGCAATAGCTGAGGCGGCTCTCGCGTCGCCCTTGGACCGGTTGCAGCCCAACTTTCTTCGATGGAAATTTGGTAAAGACCATGGTAAGGCCGCAACACTAGAGAACCTCATCCAAGCCCCGACATTGTATACTCCCATCAAGGCGCGATCCATTCAATTTAACCGGCCCCAATCGTAGGCTTAGTATCCTAGATTCATACATATCGCTTCGCATTTCACCCAGGCCACATCACCATCTGCCTCAGCTTTAAACCACCAATTGGGTTGATCCGAGCCATAGAAAGTTTTCGGTCCTTCAGGGGAGTATCCTTTATTTGCGCTTGCATCAAAAGAGATGATGCATTTTCCTCGATCCTCTGGGTCACTCTCCTCACCCGCCACTTCATAAGCCAAAATCGAACAGAAATCCCATTGCCCGAGATTGACTTCTTTATATCTTGGCCCTGTCTCGTATGCATCGGTATAGTACACCTGGTAAGTCATTGTAGTGCCATGCCAGGACATATCGCCCCAGACCTTTAACTTCGTGTCAAGAACACCTTCGCCACTGCCAACGACGACTTTGGTGTCAGGTGCAAGCACGACGACACCTTCACTATCGACCGTGGCCGCATCATTTGGAGTGCCATCCGGAGCGGATAGACCGTAGGCGCGATTCGCTGTCGTGGCATAGTCGGCATTGGAGGCGTGCTCCACATTGGCGGCATGGTCGGCATAGAGGGCATAGGGTACCCGGCCGACTCGCTGTCGGGGATACATATCTCCTTCTCCGGCATCAATCCCAAGATAGACTTCGGGGTTGCTCCAAACGCTCGCCGGGATGGCATTTTTGCTGCCCAGCATCACGTTAAATAACCCGCCATTAACGGGCACATTCGGATGCGTTTCTTCCCAGTCCGCTTGAGCGTTGCTTTCCGCGGCATAGAGGCGGAAGGTGAGGGTGACCGCGCCCTGGAGCGGCTTGCCATCTTTATCCGTCAGATATCCCTGATAGCTGATGCCACTGGGGGATGGGTCAGGATTGGCCAGAGCTTCCGGCATGGCAAAGGCGCGAAACCCAACCAGCAACAATGCCACTATTGCGATGGTACCCGCATTGGGGATCAATTGGTGTTTCAAGGTTTGTGATATACGTGTATTCATGAGACTCTCCTTTCGTTTCCTTTGGTAGTCAATTCATCTCTCTTATATCCGGTTCTGAGTTAAGACCGGCTTCAGGAAGCTGCCACTAACAAACTCACTTACCAGAGCGCGGTCACTGCGCTCACATTCCTGCCGATCTCCCTCCATCCGTTTTCATCAATTCGGCCTGCAGGAAATCAAACAAGTCTTCCAGTGTAGCGAAGCCTTTCTTGATTGGTTCTTTGTTTATCTTCACCAACATGAAACGCCAGATCCGCTCTGCATTCTCCTCCTCCCGCCAACAACGCAAAAGGAAGGCTCGGTAGGGGAGTCTCCTCGCCTGGCGATGTTGTCTATACGCCCAATCCTCTGACATTCGAACCCTATCACTAATTTTCAAGTGCGGCGTTCCCCGATAAAGGCTTCCCCATCTTAGATTGGCAGGAGCTGGAGATCGATCTTATGAGGCATGAAAACTCAATTATTCTCAGCGCAATCCTTTCTGCAGCCCTGTTTTTATGACCGAATCCATTGGGGGGTTTTATATACAACCGCAGGTGAAACTTATACGTAATCAATCCATCACGATGAAACGAACAATGGGTGTATTTTGAATATACCAAATCCGCGTCACGAGATCGTTACGGAAGAAAAACCTTGCTTTACTCTTCCAATTCTGGTAATAATATGTGTGAGGGGTTATGTAAGGCAATTAAGAGGATTCATTGTCGCTATAAATTAAATTGTTTGCTTTCTCTCCCAACCTTCTATCATGCCGCTTCTTTTTCCCCATCCTTGTTATGGAGGGGTCATGGCGCGATTGGAAATTTCGCTACTTGGATGTTTCCGTGTTTCTGTAAACGGAAAAACCATCACAACATTTGAATCGGATAAAGCGCGTGCGCTGCTCGCCTATCTTGTTGTCGAAAGCGAGCGTCCACACCGTCGTGAATCCCTGGCAGCCCTGTTCTGGCCGGATCATTCGGAGGTGATGGCACGAAACAATCTGCGCCAGACCCTTTACCGTCTTCAGCGAGCCATTTCCAATGAGGAGGTTGCCCCCCTTCATTTACTGGTCACGCCTCACGATATCCAATTCAATCGAGGCAGTGACCATTGGTTGGACACCGCCCAGTTCATGGATCTGCTTATTGCCTGTGAAAGCCATCATCCCAAGGGACTTTTTCTTTGTGAATCCTGTGTGGAACATCTTCGAAAAGTAATTTCCTTGTATCGGGGGGACTTTCTCACTGGTTTTTCAACTTTCGGCAGCCAACACTTTGAATGGTGGTTGCTGTCGCAACAAGAAATGTTTCACCACCGGACTTTGGAGGTTCTGTCCTGCCTGGAGTACTACTTTGAAAGTCGATTTGATTATGCCCAGGCCAGCCTTTATGCGAAGCGTGCGCTCGAGCTAGAGCCGTGGCAAGAGACGATGCACTGCCGACTGATGCGTCTGTTGGCACTTAATGGGCAACGTTGCGCCGCATTACACCAATACCAGACCTGTCAGCACATCCTGGCAACCGAATTTAGAGTAGCACCCTCTTCGGAAACTACCCGACTCTATGATCAGATTCGAAGCGGAGAACCGGTTAACATAGGAGAACTTACTCCAGCTCTCTGAGGTCCGTTGCCCGATCTCTTCTCACCACGCACAATGTCACGATCAGTACATCTTTCGAAAGTAGAAAGGGGTCGGTTGACCAAATCAAATCAAATAAAGGAAAAAACTTGGCTTAAGTTGCCAACAATCTCCAGCGGCATTTTCTCCTGATTTACAACCACCTCGTGCTTTCTCCATTCCTGCCTGCTCATTAGCCCGTTCTCTTTTCCGGCAAATCGAATTTCTGGATTTAAATGATAACTCTTAATAGATGCAAATGAATCAATGCCGTGGGTAAGACGAGATGACTGTCGCAGCCGATGGGAGAGCCACCTTGGGTGGATGGCTGGCGAACAACTTTCACTCTTCCGTGGTCCGATTAATCAAGGAGTGGTTTTTTAATATCTGGCGTATCTTCTATCTCTCCCCCTTTGTCAGCAGTTACATTCTGATATTCTGGTCATCCTTTATGCTGGCCTCAAGCAGGATTTCCTGTGCATGTTGAACATCACACCTGATCTGATCTCGTAATTCATCTGAATTGGCAAATCGCTTTTCATCACGTATACGATCAATAAAAGTCAAATGGAGATCCTTCTGGTAAAGCTCCCCACTGAAATTTAAAAGATGGGCTTCTATAACGAGATCCTCATGACCTTCGCTAAAAGTTGGACGAACACCGATGTTGACAACCGCATCATAGACGGTGTCATCCACATTCGCTCTACATGCATACACGCCTGAGGCAGGATAGGCATGTTCCTTCCAAATCGATAAATTAGCGGTCGGGAAACCGAGTCGATGACCACGTCCCGCTCCGGGGATGATTGTGCCTGAGAGGGCAAACGGTCTGCCCAGGAAACGTGTTGTTCGGGCGATATTACCCGCCTTCAATGCCTCGCGGACTTTCGATGAACTGATCATTTCCTCCCCCTCAACGATTGGAGGCACTACGTAAAGCCCGAAACCACGCTCTGCAGAAGCCTCGGTTAGATATTGGATATTCCCCTCCCGTTGATGTCCGAATGCAAAGTTCACACCGGCCCATAAACCTCTGAATTGGAGATGATCATTGAGCCAATTTAAGAAATCACCCGCCTTCACTTGAGACCGTTGGTGATCAAAATGTAAAGTCACGATAAAATCAATCCCATGCCCACCCAAGAGATTTGCTTTTTCCTCCGGGGAAGTGAGGTAGAACGAATTTTGAGGTCCATTTAACACAATAGCCGGATGAGGGTAGAAAGTCACCACGACCGATGGCATTATTAATCTCTTCGCCTCGGCGACCATCAATGCAACGGTTCTCTGATGACCTAGGTGGACACCATCGTATGAACCGATCGTGAGTTGACAAGCGGATAATGAAAGATCTTCTAGAACGCGAAGGTGCTGCATAGAATAACAATCAGATGAATACTTTCCTGGGATGCCAAAGGGTGCCATCCTCCACAGCTTCGAGTATGGCAACAAGTTCGGAATCCGGGCCAATCGCACGTGCCATTCCAAAGGATCCTGCTTCTGCGGGCATGCGATGACCAAATCGTATCTTCTCCAGGGCCTCTTGAGTCACTTCAACTTTGGGAAATTCGGGCAGAGCATCCGCTGCTGGGATGACATATCGTTCCCATTTATCCACCATGAAGCCCACCTCCAATTTTGGCAGAGGCACCGCATCCTCAATCGCAAAGGGACCCGCTTTAACGCGGCGAAGCGCAGCGAGATGAGCCCCGGTGGAAAGTTTTTCCCCTAGATCATGAGCCAGGGAACGGATATAAGTCCCTGCTGAACATTCGATCTCTAATGTGAGATCCGGCGGTTTGTAGGTGCCTATTTTAAGATCATGGATGACCACTTCTCTCGGTTCCAAATCTAGCTCCTCTCCCTCACGCGCCAATTCATAAGCTTTCTTTCCACCGATCTTGATGGCACTATAGGGAGGAGGAACTTGATGAATCTCTCCCATAAATTGTGGCAAGTTGGCTTCAATTTCTTTACGAGTAGGTGCATTCCCGGTTTCTCGTAGCACCTCGCCCTCCGCATCGTATGTACGGGTTGCCAAACCAAAGCGGATAACCGCCTGATAGCGCTTCGATGAGGTCGAGAGGTATTCACTGAGTCGCGTGGCTGCACCCAGACAAAGGATCAGCACACCAGAGGCACGCGGATCCAACGTTCCGGCATGCCCTACCTTCCGAATCCCAGTTCCCCGACGAACAATGCTGACCACTTGATGGGAAGTTGGACCAACGGGTTTATCGACAATCAGTAATCCAAATTCTTTCATCGTTCCGCCTCCGTTGAGAGGTTATGGATGGCGCGCGTCGCTGTCAACACAGCGGAAACGATATCCTCCAAATCTCCCGTGATCATCGCACCAGCAGCAGCTTCGTGCCCCCCGCCTCCGAATTGCTCAGCCAGACGTGCCACATCAATACCGCCGCGCGCACGCCAACTGACCTTTACCCCGCTATCTGGTTGCTCTACCAGGATAATGGCTATTTCTGCCCCTTCAATTGTACTTAATAAATTAATCAAATCCGCATCATCCAGTCCATTGTATCCTACATAATCGCGGTCAGCCTGCCTGAGGGTTGTCCAAACAATCCCATCTTCCTGCATTAGTCGGGAAAGCCCGCAACCCCAATAGCGTGCGCCAACATAGGTCCGTTGATTCAAGGAACGCTCGATAATGGTCGCTAGCGGCGCGCCCATCTCCTGCCATTCAGCAGCCAATCTCAATACACCTGGGGTGACATTTTTCGTGCGGAAGCCAATGGTATCGGTGATCAGACCTGTTAGAAGATTTGTCGCTATTTCAGCATCCATCGGTAATTTCAACTCAAAGATGAATCGGTAGAGCAACTCCGTTGTTGATACTGCATGCGGATCTACCCAATTAATTTTACCGAATCGTGTATTGGTCGAGTGGTGATCTATATTGATATCGATTTGAGCTACATCCACTCCCTTTGGGAGTGCCAAACGCTTCTGATCTGCGCAATCCAAGGCAATGAAGAGATCGGAACCCGATGGGAATGTGCGTGTTAGCAGATCCGCACCTGGCAAGAATTGATAACGCTTCGGAATCCCATCGGGAAGATACCAATAGGCGGAGTATTTCCCCTTGGTCAGACAAAGGCCCAGGGCGAGTAAGGAAGCGATTGCATCGCCGTCTGCCCGTTGATGCGTCAAGATTGTGACGGTATTCGCTTCCTGAAGCCGCCGCATCGCCCTGGCAGCATTACTACTCACGATCCCCACTCTCCGTACCTTTTTTTTCCTGCTTAAGTTGGGTAAGAAGTTCATCGATCCTTGCCCCTTGGTAAGGGGAGGGATCCTGCCGAAACCGAAGGTGCGGAAAGCTTCGCAACGGGATTTTAGCAGCCAATTGGCTTCTTAAATGACCTTGAGCTCCCTTTAAGGCGCTAAGGATCTCATTGATACGTTCATGAGCATCCAAAGCGGAGACATAGACCGTTGCGAACGCCAATTCCCGGTCCACATCTACTCCCGTGACAGTAACCATCCTTAAACGTGGATCGGATATCTCTTGTTGAAGAATCACGGAAAGCTCTTCAAGTATTCGACTGGCGATACGACGAGCGCGTGCATGACTGGCCATGGGAACTCCCTCTTACGACGCTGCCACTTTTTCCTCTACATAACACAGAAGAACATCGCCCGGTTGGTAATCCTCGAAGTTTTTCATCCCTACGCCACATTCAAATCCTTCTCGAATCTCGCGAACGTCTTCTTTCTCATGTTTAAGAGAGGAAATCGGCCCATCATAGAGAATCTCTATTCCACGTAAAACACGGACGTTCGCGTTCCGTTTCAATTCTCCCTTTACCACTCTGCAACCGGCAATATGGCCTAGCTTGGGGATGTGGAACACGGCTAATACCTCAGCTCGACCGACTTCAACCTCTCTCACCTCTGGTTCAAGCATGCCCTTGAGAGCTTTTTCTATATCCTCGGTCAAACGGTAGATGATATCATAGATTCGGATATCAATCCCCTCGCTGATAGCAACATTCCTCGCGGATTGATCGGCATTGACATTAAAACCAATGACGATCGCATCTGAGGCAACAGCCAGCATCACATCATTTTCACCAATATTTCCGGTGGCGGTATGCAACACATTAACTTTAATATCTCCAGCACTGAGTTCATTCAAGGAAGAAATGATCGGCTCGAGGGAACCCTGAACATCCGCCTTGACCACCAGACGCAATTCCTGCGTCTCACCCTTCTTGAAAGCTTCAAATATCTGATCCAGGGAAGTGGCGCGTGGCTTAGTCTCTGCTGCTTGATCCCCCATCCTCCGTTTCTCTGCCAATGATCGCGCTTCGCGTTCACTCTCCATCACTGTGAAGAGCTCCCCCGCCATGGGGACATCAGAAAGACCCAGGACGGAAACGGGTGTGGAGGGTTTTGCCTCTTGAATCGGATTGCCTCGAAAATCAAACATCGCTCGCACACGTCCGCAAGATGACCCTGCCAGGACAATATCACCCACTCCCAATGTCCCATTCTGCACCAAGAGAGTGGAGATAACACCTTTCGTCTTGTCCAATTCCCCTTCAATCACCGTGCCGATCACCTTTCCCTCAGGATTGGCTTTAATTTCAATACTGTCAGTTACCAACAGGATCGCTTCCAGCAGATCTTCCATTCCGGTTTTCTGCTTGGCGGAAACTGGCACAATCATCGTGTCTCCATCCCACTCATCTGAGACCAAACCTGCATCCGCTAATTGCTGCTTGACGCGGTCAGGGTTGGCATTGGGACGATCAACCTTATTCAACGCAACCACGATGGGGACGCGCGCCGCACGTGCATGAGCCAATGCCTCTCGTGTTTGAGGCATGACTCCATCATCGGCGGCAACAACCAACACGGCAATATCCGCCCCTTGAGCCCCTCTTGCACGCATCGCAGTAAAAGCCGCATGACCTGGGGTGTCAAGAAATGTAATGATGCGATCGTTGTGAGTCACCTGGTAGGCGGAAATATGCTGTGTGATGCCGCCAACCTCCCCCTCGGCAACATTGGACTCTCGGATGGCATCCAACAGTGTTGTCTTGCCATGATCGACATGTCCAAGAATAGTGACCACGGGGGGTCGAGGCAATAATCTGGACTTATCCTCATCGTTAATCATTTGACGCCAGCGTGGTGCCTGGACTTGCTCCTCAGTCGTTTCCAATTCCGGTAATTTTTCAGGGACAGCTTCGAACCCAAACTCGCCCACAACAATAGCAGCTGTATCAAAATCGATCTGCTGATTAATACTGGCCATTACGCCATTCGCCATCAATTGCTTGATTACATCAATGGGGCTTGCCTTGATACGCTCAGCCAAACCGCGCACTGTTAGGCTATTGGGGATTTCAATCGTTATTTGGCCGTTCTCGCTCATTACGCACCTCCGGTTCAAACACCCCGGCCGCGCCGAGCGAGTGGCGGTCTCGGGCTAGGAGATAAGCCTTATAGACATCACTCGCACTTCGGCAGGCCAAGCCGACTGGCTCGCCTCAGTCAAGCTGCTCATCGGTCAATTCGTTCATCCATGCTGACAGTTCTTCGCGAGTTTCCGCTGTCAGCTCAGCTCTTAATGCTTTGCTCAAAGAGCCCTGCAATGCTTTCTGCCAACAAGAGCGTAGATTATGAAGGTAGGCCCCTCGCCCTGGAGCTTTCCCGGTTGGGTCCACCCTCACAACATCCGAATAATGCACGATACGGGTCATCGATCGCTTGGGCAAAACTTGTCGGCAACCAACACATGTTCGTTGAGGAATATGTCGACGTCGTTTCACTTTCCGCGCTGACATGATGATTACTCCAATGCCTCAAACCCAAGCGTTCTGGGTTTATTAATAATCCTCCCAATCCTCAGAACTACCCCTCTTTCGACGGCGTTTTACATAGGTCTTGTCCGATTCTGGATCGTACTCGACGACACGTGCGCCCTTCTTCTTTTTCTTGCTCTTTTTCTCTTGTTTTATCCCGGTCTCTTCCTCTTGCTCGACTTCCACTTCCCCCTCTTTTGCAAACACGCCCAGACTCTTAGCATAGCGAGCAAACACGCGATCCAAATCGCTTTCATCCACCAAAACGACCGGCTCAGGGATTTCCACCGCAGTAGGCGCCTCTTCTCCCACCTCTTCACTCACCTCGGACTTGGGCGCTTCTACCACTTCTTCGACTACGGCTTCAGGTTCCAGTTCCCGACCAACCCCCATCTCAGCTTCTGGGGCTACCACCTCGGTTCCGGGTTTTGTTATCATTTCGACAATAGGTTCAACTTCAAATTCTGCAGCTTCCAATACTGCTTCCTCAAGCAGCTCCTCAGCAAGCGCTCCCTCGACTTGCTCGACCTCAATCTCAGGCGCCTCTTCCACCTTCACTTCAGGGAATGGATACTCAGATAAGGCTTTACGCAACTCCTCTATCGCCTTCGGTCCAAATCCTTGCAGACCAAGGATCTTATCCTCATCCAACAGCAGCTGCTCCATGACAATCCCAGCATTCCTGTAATTCGCCTCGAGTAATAATCGCAGGACACGCGGAGACAACCCAAGCTCTTCTAAAGTAGTCTGATAGGCCGACGGTTTTATGGAGGCTTGTATCTCAGCTAGCTTCTCCTGCATCACTTGGCGAGCCTCATCTCGCTCCTCGATAATTGCCCGTTGAACGCGATCCACAAATCCGGTCATCACTTGATAATCTTCTGGCGGGATGGGACGGTTCTCAGCCTTCTTCGTCAGGGTGATCTCGACTTGCTCGATAACCTTTGCTTCCGATTTCGCCAATTTGGCGAACATTGCTTCAGCCTGGAGCAAATGGAGTGATTCGGCGGTTGCTTCAGGAAGGCTCTTGATATCGATCCGCCAATTGGTGAGCTTGGCTGCCAAACGTGCATTAACACCAGACCGACCGATGGCCAAGCTAAGTTGATCCTCAGGGACGACTACAGCAGCCGTCTTGCCTCTCCCTGGATCATCATCGAGATAGACTCCTGAGACTCGGGCAGGGCTGAGCGCCTTCGCAATGAAGATGGCAGGGTCCGGATTCCATTCGATAACATCAATTTTTTCGTCATTTAAATCCCTAACGATCGATTGGATTCGAACCCCGCGCAATCCCACACAAGCGCCAACCGGATCAACACCCTCGCGTAAAGCTGCAACCGCAACTTTCGCCCTTTTCCCTGCCTCGCGGGCAATGGCTTTGATCTCCACCAATCCCTGGTTTATCTCCGGCACCTCCATTTCAAGTAGGCGACGGAGCATATAGGGGTGGGCGCGTGAGACGATAATGACTGGACCGCGGGAAGATTTTCGTACTTCCAGTACATAAACGCGTACGCGATCACGCACTCGGAAATGTTCCCCAGGGATCTGCTGAATACGCGGCAAGATGGCTTCCGCACGGCCTAAACCAATGCTGACGGCTTGAGGAGTGATGGAATGTATAGTGCCATGCACCATGTCACCCTCGCGTTCGATATACTCCTCATATTGAGCGTCTCGCTCTGCTTCCCTTAGACGTTGCAGGATCACCTGTTTTGCGGTTTGTGCTGCAACCCTTCCAAAATCGGCCGGGGTTGAATCGACCAGGATCACGCTTCCGATCTCCACATCTGGGTCAACCTTGCATGCCTCTCGATGTTCAACCTCCGTGAGAGGGTTTTCAACACTCTCGACGACTTCTTTCTCGGCGAAGACGCGCGGTTCACCTGTTTCAGGATCGATGTGCGCCTCAATATTCTGAGCACTGGAAGCGTTCACCGAACGGCGGTATGCAGAGACCATCGCCGCCTCCAAAGCCTCCATGACGGTCTCCCTTGAAAGCCCTGAGCGCTCGATAATCTCGTTGAAGGCGAGGGAAAATTCGCTCTTCATTTCTTCGTAATCCTCTCCCTCATTCTGATGTTCCTTATGTATATACACAGAAAAGTGGGGTGGAAATCCCACTTTTCCAGAACGATACACATTCGGAACCGTGTTATCTGGATTCTAGCACATCGCCCATCAAGGTGCAAGATTCAATTCCTGAAGTTCCGGTTGGGATTCGGATTTGACGTTTTTACAAGGATGAATCCCATCTACTCTCTCTGATCGAAAGGGGAACTGTGCCTGGGAATCGCTACGATATGCCTGATGAAGGATTTGTTCCAGGGGGATCTCCTGCGCAGCACCCCATAGAATACCATCATGATCAATGAGTGCTGGATATGAACATAAGAAGGTATATTTGTCCCAAGTCAGAATTGACGTCAACAGAGCAATCCGCTTAAATTCATTGCATGCCTTCCACCTCAAAGTCTAGATCCATCCGACATAAAATAAGCGCCATTCCCATGTCTCCCCATCATCCTTTCCAAACGAAAATTGAGGCGATCATAGACCATCGTTCAAGGCTCGACGATCCTCATAAGAAAAGGAGTCTGAAATCAACTACCAGTGAATCGAAGGTGCTTTGAGGTTAAACTATACCCTCTCCAAAAAGTACCATCCCGGATATGTTGAATGGAATCAAGTTGGGAAGGGTTAGAATTGACGCCTTGACCGAGACCCCTTATCATACTCCCACAGGTAAAGACCCTTGAGGTGATTCAATGGAAATAGGTTTGGTTCGCAGGATTGATATCGACAAGGAAATGCAGCAATCCTATCTGGACTATGCCATGAGCGTGATTGTTGCCCGCGCTCTGCCGGATGCCCGCGATGGGCTTAAACCTGTTCATCGCCGCATCCTACATGCCATGTATGCCATGGGTATCCGCCCAGAAAGTGGCTATAAAAAATCCGCCCGTATCGTTGGCGAGGTGTTAGGAAAATACCACCCACATGGCGATATGGCGGTCTATGATGCTATGGCCCGTATGGCACAGGATTTCTCCATGCGCTACGAACTAGTAGAAGGGCAAGGGAACTTCGGATCCATCGATGGCGATCCTCCTGCGGCCATGCGTTATACAGAAGCGCGCATGTCCCCTCTGGCGATGGAAATGTTGGTTGATCTGGACAAAGAGACGGTTGATTTCGTCGATAACTTCGATGGATCGCTTCAAGAACCCATTGTCCTTCCTTCCGCCATCCCCAATCTCCTCATCAATGGAGCCACAGGTATTGCGGTTGGCATGGCCACCTCCATCCCGCCACATAACATGAAGGAAATTTGCGATGCCTTGATTTATCTGCTTAAAAATTGGTCACGATTGGAGAAAATCAGCCTCGATGACCTGTTGAATTTTATCCAGGGACCTGATTTCCCCACGGGCGGAATCATCCTGCAACGAAAGAAAGATGAGGGTGAGGGATTGATCGCCGCTTATGCCAGTGGGAAGGGGAAGATCACCCTGCAAGCAAAAGCCCACCTTGAAGAGATGGGACGAGGTCGTTCTCGCATCATTATCACCGAGTTGCCCTTCCAGACGAACAAATCCAATCTCATCGAGCGGATTGCCGAATTAGCCCGTACAGGTCTCCTTGAGGGAATCACCGATTTACGTGATGAATCTGACCGACAAGGGATGCGTATTGTCATAGAGCTTTCGAAAACAGCAGAACCGGAAAAAGTGCTTACCGAACTTTATCGCCGCACACCGATGCAATCAACATTCAGCATGATTATGCTTGCCCTCGTAGATGGCGAACCTCGTTTGCTCAATTTAAAGCAGGCCCTACGCGTATATTTAGAGCACCGTATCGAGGTAACACGACGTCGAAGCCGATTTGAATTGGATCGAGCTAAGAAGAGAGCCCACATCTTGGAGGGACTTCAGATTGCACTGAAGAATCTGGATGAGGTCATCAATTTGATTCGTCATGCACAAGATGCAGACCAAGCCCGTCAACGCTTGATGCGGCGTTTCAAGCTTACTCAACTTCAAGCGGACGCCATCCTTGAGATGCCTTTAAGACGGCTTTCCAGCCTTGAACGCAAGAAGATCGAGCTTGAATATAAAGAGACACTGGCGCGCATTCATGAACTCGAGTCTCTACTCCAATCGGAGATGAAAATCCGCCACTTTATTGCGGATGAATTAGCACAAATCAGCTCAACGTACGGTGACCCTCGTCGCACGCATGTCGTACGCTCGAGAGCGGATGGAAAACAAATGGCAATGCCCCTCACAGCTACCGATGTTGCGGTTGCGAAAGATACTTGGATCGTGATCAGCCAGGGCGGTCTTATCTCACGCACCCCAACCGATCGCCTGCCGCGCCTCTCTGGCCGAACCCCACCAAAGCTCGTCATCGGAGCAACCGGGAAAGATACCCTCTACCTATTCGAAAGAAGCGGAAATGCAGTGGCCTTCGCAGTTCATACCCTGCCGGAGTGTGATGATCCTACGGAAGGGACCCCTTTATCCAGTGTAAGTCCTTTCTCAGCCGAAGTAGAACTCGTGGCAGGGATCGCAGTTGCGCCTGATCAACCAAGGCAGAGCGCAAAGGAGCGACATCTGATCTTTACGACCGAACAAGGCATGATAAAAAAGACGCCTTTACAGGCGTTTCCTGGCCCTTCGGCGAAGGTATTCCAAGCTGTGAAAGTTGCCGATAAAGACGCCTTGGGCTGGGTTCGGTTGAGCGAAGGGCAGGATGAAATTGTGCTCGTCAGTCGCAAGGGCTACGCCATTCGCTTTCATGAATCGGAAGCGCGTCCCATGGGTCTTATCGCCACCGGTGTGATGGGGATGAAGCTCGACGATCCGAATGACAAGATCATTGGGATGGATCTTGTCCGACCACGCAGCGATTTATTCCAGTTATCCGATGAAGGGCTTGCAAAGCGGACCTCTCTTCGTCAATACCCTCGCCAGGGACGCTATGGAAAGGGAGTGCTGACTTGGAAATCCGGTGTGGATGTCTCGCTTGCTGGAGCGGCTGTTGGCAGGTCAGAGGAGCGTGCCATCGTTCACCTATCGAAAGGCGCTTCCCGATCCATTCGGATTGGAGACGTAGAACGCAGGAACCGTGCCATTGCTGGAGACATTCTCATACCCCTAAAAGAAGGGGACCAGGTGACTGGCCTCACATCCGTGGCTTATCGGCAGGAACTCACTACTGACGGAGAGAATGT
>CAYGXU010000082.1:0-3908 GCA_964353875.1 uncultured Anaerolineaceae bacterium
ATCAACTTAGTCAAGAACGTAGTCTGATATTTGCTGGTGATCGCTGCGATTTGAAATTGTATGGGAAAAGCTTGTGAATATCCATCAAGCCAAGACTTATTTATTTATCCCGTTTACATATCCGAGTTATAGGTGAAGGTGAGTTCATTATCGCCAAATCAGAAAAGCAAGTGCCACGCATGACCCCATATCGCCAAAGTCTACCGCAAAGGAAGCCAGGCGCGGCAGTTGGCGAAACCTTCCTATCGCCTGATTTTGATGTGGCCCGGCAACCGCTTCGGCGAATTGGGACTGGTAATCGGCTTGCCGTGCTCGACGGGTGCTGTGGCATACGGGCTCTGCCTGTTTCTCGGGATCCCGCAAGACCGATTCATGGAAAATGGAGGAAGGCTCTATTTCAATAGATGGTCGCCGAAGGCTAGGGTCCGGGGGCAATATCGATTGAATAGGTGGAGACCTTACGCTTCTTCCTTACCCGCAAATTCCTCTTCGGTGATGAATCTGCCGCCTTGGATTTGTTTGTCGACTAAATTGCGTTGACGATCGAAGCTCAACTCGACTTCGATGGGTTGGAAGCAGAGATTTCTTCCGATGATTGTTTTGTGGGTGAAGTAGGTGTCATCTGAATTCGACTCGCCGTAGCGGATACTGAGGTCGTTGTTCAGGTTAACATTCGTTCGCAGCTTTTCATTGCAGCGGTTACATTGAACATAGACCCAATACATCGGTGTTTTGCTGCCGCCGCCTGGGGAAAAAATAGAGGAAATCTTCTTCAGGAAGCTCAAGGGGCGCTCCTTTCTGGGAATCCGTCTTTCTTGAGGATGGCTGCAATGGCTATGCAGAGGGGCAAGCCCTGGGATGATAGGCCAAGGATCAGGAAACGCCATCCTCCATCGTTTGACCTAATCATAATCGAGAAAGCTACGAACGTGTGGTTTTCCGTGGCAGATTGGAGTTTGGGGCTATTTCGGTCACTTAACAAGGGCAGGTTTTTATGTGAATGCGGGTTTTGCAGAGCGAGAGTCGTCCCCAGCGAGCCGATACACTGCGCATAGTCGTAATATGATTCGAGAAATCCATCCCCCACAATACATATACAGCTTTCCCTGACTCAGATCATTGATTACTTCAGGTGCGAATGTATTAATTCACTCCCTCTGATATAATTAATGGATGGACAGTCTCATGAAAAACTTTAGAAACCGCTGGCGATTTGTTGAAGAAATCGAAACCCAAGAACAGCAGTCCGCCACGATAGCTGAACGTTGGCAGCAGCTCAATACCATCTTTGGTATAGGGAAAAGCCTGGGGATTTTAGGTTCCGACGATCCCGAAGAAGAATTAGTCATTCGCAAGCGTTGGCAAATATTGCAGAACAAGATGTGAGCGATTCTGATCAAACAATTTCCCCCTTACTGCAGCCACTAGCCGCGCTCATTCGACTTCTCTCGCATTTTAACAACCAGGGTGTCATTATTGGTGGGATTGCAGCTAGTTTGTTGGGTAAACCGCGCTTGACTGCCGATTTAGATGCTGTATTCTTACTCCCCATTAGCGATTTACCTAAATTAATTATGGTTGCTGAACAGCATGACATCCAACCACGTATTGCCAACGTGATTGATTTTGCGCGTAAGAACCGGGTTGTGTTGTTACGCCATATCTCTAGCGGGGCGAATATCGATATTTCTTTGGGCATCCTGCCGTTTGAAGAACAGCTTGTGGAACGTAGTATCAACCGCGAGGTTGCTGAGTTGGTTATTCCCTTACCCACACCAGAGGATCTGGTCATTCTTAAAGCAGTGGCGCATCGGCCCAAGGATTTATTTGATATCCAAGAGATCATCAAAAGCAATCCCGAACTTGATCGCAAACACATCGAAAATTGGCTCAGGCAGTTTGCTGAAGCGCTGGAATTACCTGAGATATGGGATGACATCGCCAGGATGCTTTAATACGCATTGGCCGTTGGATACACGATAGGCTCTAGCAGGTCCTAATATTCCTGTTCAGCAAGGCATGAACTTCTAAAGTCTCAATAGGGCGGGATCGGGCAAGGGAATTGGATCGTTGAAAAGATGAGTATTGTATAATGACCATATCGAGATGAAGCAAAGGTGAGAGAGGCGAGGCATGTTTCCTCTGCGTGACACGGTACGTTCGCGCTCCTTCCCGGTTGTGAATTATGGTTTGATTGCAGTCAATGCGCTCATTTTCTTTTTTGAGGCTTCTTTGGGTCAGGAACAGCTTTCTCGATTGATCAACACTTTGGGAATGGTTCCTGCGAGCCTCTCCATATATCACCCCATGAATTTCCTTTCCCTACTGACCTCCATGTTTCTGCATGGAAGTTGGTTTCATTTGATCAGCAATATGTGGATGCTATATATCTTTGGGGACAATGTAGAAGATCGAATGGGATCGCTACGCTATCTTATTTTCTACATTCTGGCGGGGGTGGCAGCGGGGGCGGTGCATGCTGCCGTTATGAATTTGTTTATTGGGATCGAATCAGTCCAGGCCAGCATGCCTACCGTGGGCGCGAGCGGAGCCATCGCGGGTGTGCTAGGCGCCTATTTCCGCTTGTATCCGAATGCCCGCGTGACCACATTGATCCTGCTTTTCATTTTCCCATGGTTTGTTGAGATCCCGGCTGTGATTTACCTGGGTTTCTGGTTTCTCACTCAGCTTTTCCCTGGCCTTTTGAGCCTGGGTGCAGTCGGAGGCTTTGGAGGCGCCATGGGGGGGATCGCCTGGTGGGCACACATCGGTGGTTTCATCTTCGGATTGCTGATGGTGTTTTTATTTGCGCGACGGATACGGGTCGTTCGTCAATGGTACCCGGATGAATATTGGCCCTGGTAAGGGGCATAAGGAGACCGGCAAGATGGATTACACTATCCTGATATGGCTATTCTTCATTATTGTCTCAGTACAGCCTGTGATCCGTCAGAGGATATTGGAAGCGGCGCGCAGGCGGATGATTGAATCGCTGGAGGAGAAGCGCCGGAGTCGCGTGATTGTGTTGATCCATCGTCAGGAGACGCTTGCCCTGCTGGGTTTCCCTCTGGCGCGCTATATCAACATTCAGGACTCGGAGGAGATCTTGAGAGCGATTAAGCTCACTGACGATCAGGTTCCGATCGATTTGGTGCTGCATACCCCGGGCGGGTTGGTGTTGGCCGCCGAGCAAATCGCGCACGCCTTATGCAGGCACCCGTCCAAAGTCACCGTGTTCATCCCGCACTATGCCATGTCGGGCGGGACCATGATTGCCCTGGCTGCGGATGAGATTGTGATGGACGAGAATGCGGTCATTGGGCCTGTCGATCCCCAACTGGGGCAGATGCCAGCGGTGTCGATCCTCAGCGTCCTGGAGAAGAAGGATATCAACGAGATCGATGATCAGACCTTGATCCAGGCGGATATTGCTCGTAAGGCGATCGCCCAGGTGCAATCCACCGTCCAATGCATCCTATCAGCTCGAGAAAAGATGCCGGAAGATCAGGCCGATGCGCTTGCAAAGAAGCTCTCCTCCGGCCAATGGACACATGATTACCCCATCACAGTGGACGAAGCGCGTGAGTTGGGACTGCCCGTCTCCACAGAGATGCCCATGCAGGTCTACAACCTGATGAACTTATACCCGCAGGCGCCCCAACGTCGGCCATCGGTGGAGTACATCCCCACGCCCTATGTTCCTCGTCCGGCAAGAGATGGCGGCAAGCAGTAAGAGCATCTATGAGAATGCCAGTTCGTTGTTAAGACAGGGAATTTCGTCAGGTTGTTTTTTTAGTCAACGCGTAGGCGGACAATGGTTTCCCAGGGGATGATTTGTCCAGGCGCTGACATAATCAGGTTGGGATTAAAAACGCTTTTGTTTCCTAGAAAATAACTTCTTAGCCGGG
>CAYGXU010000082.1:4008-14498 GCA_964353875.1 uncultured Anaerolineaceae bacterium
GAAGCCGGGCTGGTAGGTGCGATCTCGATATTGATCGTGCAACTACCCCAGTTCTTCCCCGCCATCCAAGGCTGGGGGTTGCTCTTCTGCGTCCTAGATCTTGTCATTTGGTTTGGAGTGGGGGCATTGGCGGTATATTGGTTGAAAAGTAAAGGCTCTGTTGAACGCTCTCGTCAAACGCAGGCTGGCCTTTTGGCGGGTATCATTACAGGTCTGGCCACCGCAATCTTGTTCGTTATTATTGCATTTGTTCAAGGGACATCGGTTGAGAGTCTGCCACTGCCTGAGGAGTTTCCAATTGAGAGTTTTCCAATGGAGACCTTCAACCAGTTCTTCGGTGGCATCCTCATTTGTTGTTATGGCCTCCCCACGCTTTTGATCGCCACCGGGCTATCCTATCTCGGTTCTTTGGTCATGAGGTCATTCGTGGGCAAAGTTTCAGTTCAAGAGGTGCAAGCCTCTCACCAGCTAGAGGTAGAGGAGACGAGACTTGATGCCTACCTCACGAAGGAGGGGCTGCCGGTAGAGCTTCAACCAGTAGTTGCTGCTTATCAGCGTGGCGAAAAAGCCGAAGCGCGCACAAGATTTGCAGGATTCCTGCGTCAAAACCCACGACAGGCACAGGCCTGGCTCTGGTTTGCGGTGATGTTGGATAATCCTGTTCATCAAATTGAGAGTGTGAAACGAGCGCTGGCGATCAACCCGGACAATGAGGCTGCTCAAAGAATGCTGGCCATGCTGAAACGATCAACAACTGAGCAATCATAGAACACAGTAAGGTCGCATTTGTATCTTGAATACCCAGGATTTTCATTCCGCTGTGGTGCTTACCGCTCATGATAGGACCATCGTCCAATCACCGAAGGAATTCATATCTTTGGGCTAACACGGAAACTATCTTGATCAAGAGAAAGCCCTTTAGGGTCTGCATTTGCAGGCAAGGCAGAACTGGTACGTCAATAAGTATAGATATGCGGTAATAAGATATAGGCCTGTGCTCTTTTTGGGCAGAAGCACGATCCATGATCGTGAATCGTTTGCCTGTATTCTAACCATTGACTAATCCCCCCGTTTGCCAAGGGCCCATCCACTATATAATGTTGATAACCAATATGGGCTTAAAACCTGTGGTTTTCAGTGATATCAGATCTTGATGATCCGTTCGTAGAACTCCTCTGGAACGCGTACCATGATTAAATAGGAGGACTTAAAATACAGCATGGCTGTCCGATATTTGATAAAAGAGAGTACTTATATTGATTCGGTGTCTCTCATGACGATCAGCCGGGAGTTGAGAGATCTCCCTGGTATCGAGGATGCCGCCTTGATCATGGGGACAGAAGCGAATAAAAACCTGCTTAAGCAATCCGATCTCTTTACCCCAGAAATGGCATCAGCCACCGCCAACGACGTGATCGTTGTCGTTAAGGGGGAGCACAAGCTCCTTGCACAGGCTTTGGAAAGGGCCGAGGGGCTGTTTTCCTCCCGTTTAATTCGGACCAAAGCCTATGGAGAACATCGCCCCCGAACATTACGGGCGGCAGCCCATCAACGCCCGGATGCCAATCTGGCAGTGATCTCGACCTCGGGTCAACATGCGGCCGCGGAAGCCTGGACTGCCCTCCATCATGGTTTACACGTCTTTTTGTTCAGTGATCATGTTTCCCTCGTTGATGAAATTGCGCTGAAACGCGAGGCGATCAAGAAAGGTTTGCTCATGATGGGGCCCGCTGCGGGTACGGCATACATCAACGGCGTGGCCTTGGGTTTTGCCAATGTCGTTCCCCGGGGTCCTGTGGGGGTCGTTTCAGCAGCCGGCACAGGGCTACAGGAGGTGAGTTCAATCCTTGCCAGAGAGGGTATTGGGATTTCGCAGGGGATTGGGGTAGGCGGACGGGATCTTTCGGACAGCGTAGGCGGATTAATGATGGTGCATGCGGTTGAAGCTTTACAGGAGGATCCGAAGACACAATTGATTATCGCAATATCAAAGCTGCCCTCGCCAAAGATGGTAAGTAAGGTGATTGCGCAATTGAGATCCTACGGAAAACCTTCAATCACCATCTTCATGGGCGGGGAACTTATCTCAGGCCGACTTGAGACCAGTGATCCGCTGGTATATCAGGCGAGCTCCCTGCAGGAGGCTGCCCTGGTTGCAGCAGCTCTGGTGAGGGGAGACGACCTGATGATCGTACAAAAACACCTTACTGAAGAGAGAGAGAATTTACAGGACCAGGCGCAAGGAAGGGCCGCGTCTCTGCTTTCAGGGCAGAGATATCTTCGTGGTTTGTTTAGTGGCGGTACATTGTGTGAGGAGGCGATGCGGATTTGGAGTAAGCATCTAGGTCCAATATGGTCGAATGCTCCCCTGCAATCCGAATTTCGAATCGCGGATCCTCATAAAAGCTTAAAGCATACCGCTTTGGATCTCGGTGAAGAACAATTCACCCTTGGACGCCCTCATCCGATGATCGATTATGAATTTCGCATGCGACGGTTGTTACAGGAAGCCAAGGATCCTTCGGTGGCATTGATTCAAATGGATGTTGTGCTGGGCTATGGAGCCCATCCAGATCCGGCGGAAGAACTTGGCCCAACCATCGAGCAGTCGCGACAAATTGCCCTGCAGGATGGTCGCGAACTTATCGTTGTTCTTTCGATTACGGGCACGGAAGGAGATCCGCAAAATCTGCATCGTCAATGGGTAAGATTTGAGGAAGTTGGAGCCGTTGTGTTTGAGAGCAACGCTGCTGCGTCCTGGTTCGCAGTTTCAGTTGTTGACTCATTGCGCTCCTGACCTTGATCTACCCGCCAGGGCAAAGGTGATGCGATTGGAGAGGTCATGCAGGCGAAGAATGGCTTCATATTCACCTTTACCATCATATGAAGCCATTACCAAGGAGCATGGATGATCGCGGCTGCCCCCGTAGTGGTCGATTTTATAAAAGGTTAGAGCGCGTTAGGGTTATTAAAGACGGAGGAGCCGACAAGAGATATGAAACTCCAGAATCCTTGGGCAGCGATCTGGGTGTTCGAAAGCGAGAGCGAATATGGATTCCGAACCCAAACGTTTGAGTGAGTTCTTCGGCCAGTCACTTTCCATCCTTAATGTCGGATTGACTGGCTTTGCAGAAAGCTTACGGAAGCAGGGTGTTCCCGTGGTTGAGGTGGACTGGCGTCCGCCTACGGAAGGTGTTTTAAAGCTGACTCACACTTGCGCCGGAATTTCCATCGAAGAGGCGAACAAAGAAGCCGTGAGTCGTATCATGAGCGGACGTCCTCAGATCATTGGGCTTGGCTTGGCACGTGAAGTCATCCCCGGTATGACCGATCGAACGATCCTTCACGCGGGTCCGCCTATCACTTGGGAGCGTATGTGCGGTCCCACGCGGGGTGCAATCATGGGCGCGTTGGTTTATGAGGGGTTGGCTAAGACTCCTGAAGAGGCAGCCGAGCTCGCCGCCTGTGGTGAGATCGCTTTCGACCCCTGTCATCATCATCATGCCGTCGGTCCAATGGCCGGGATCATCTCCTCCTCTATGCCGGTGTGGATCATCGAAAATGTGACCTTTGGCAATTGTGCCTATTGCACTTTAAACGAGGGATTGGGAAGGGTTCTGCGGTATGGCGCCTTTGGAGAGGACGTCTATTCCCACTTGCATTGGATGGCAGACACCTTGTACCCCACATTGGCTGATGCATTGAAGGTCTCTGGCCCGATTGACCTGAGGGCGATGATTGCTCAGGCCTTACATATGGGCGATGAATGCCATAACCGTAATCGAGCAGGCACCTCGCTTCTCTTACGGGCCTTGGGACCAGCCATGGCAAGGACCTGTAAGGATGGAGAGCGGCTTGCCAGGGTCATTCAATTCATCGACGGCAATGACCATTTCTTTCTGAATCTTTCCATGCCGGCGGCGAAGTCTATGGTGGAGCCTGCGGAAGGGATCGAGGGCGCAACTATCCTGACCGTGATGGCACGCAACGGGACCGATTTCGGAATACGAATGGCTGGAGATCCAGAGCGCTGGTTTGTCGCGCCGGCAGGGCGCGTCGAAGGTCTGTATCTTCCTGGCTTCTCTGCCCAAGATGCCAACCCGGACATCGGCGACAGCACCATTACTGAGACCGCCGGGTTTGGAGGTTTCGCCATGGCGGCTGCTCCTGCCATTGCTCTCTTCGTGGGCGGCTCGGCGCAGGATGCTTTGAATTCCACATTGGAAATGTATGAGATTTGCTATGCTGAGCATGAGCAGTTTACGATTCCTGCACTTGACTTCCGCGGGACACCGACGGGAATCGATGTCCGCCTGATCATGGAGACGGGGATCCTCCCCAAGCTGAATACAGGGATTGCCCATAAAGAACCGGGAATTGGCATGGTCGGGGCAGGTGTGCTACGGGCCCCGCAAAGTTGCTTTCAAGAGGCTTTTGAAGACATAAAACATTGGTAAGTTTAAAGGGACATTGGTTAAGCTCAGTTTAATATAGAAAAAGAAGGAGGATATTTCTCATGAAAATCGTCGATCTCACGATACCGCTCGGGATTGGAACGCCTCCATGGCCAACGTATGAACCCTTGCAAGTCAAATATTTTAAGAGGCTGGCGCCAAATGGAGCCAATGGCCAACTGCTCACCCATTCAAACCACCTGGGAACCCATCTAGACGGCGAGATTCACTTCTACACCCCCGGTAAAGATATTGCTTCTCTGAATTTTGATTTCCTCTATGGAACCGGCGTGATAGTCGATCTCTCCGATGCTGCGGGCGACTACGACATCTACACTTCCAGTATGGTGGAGGAGCGTGTCGAGGTTCGCGAAGGGGATATCCTCATCATCCATACGGGCTATCATCGCTATGGCTGGGATCAACCTCTTGCCGATGAAGTGCGTTATATGGTCAAACACCCTGGACCGGATCGGGAGTTTGCAGATTGGTGCAAAGCCAAGAAACTTAAATGGCTGGGGGTTGATTGCGGTAGCGCCGACCATCCCATGAACACCATCGTCCGCACCTGGATGCCCCGTCAGGCGCAAGAAGCCGAAGCACACTTTAGGAAGAAATATGGTAGGCCTCTGGCAGAAATCTTCACCGATGATAAATATCAAGTGATGCATATTGAACTCTTCCCCTATGGGATCATCCATGCGGAATGCCTGGGAGGAGATATTGACCTGCTGCTTAATGAAAGGGTGGAGATTGGATGCTTCCCCTGGCGCTTTGTCGATGGGGAGTCCTGCATTTGCCGTATCGTCGCTTTTGTGGATGACAAACGCTATGCAGAATTAATGGAGAAAAAAAGGGCGTACAAACTAACAAAATTTGGGGACTGTGTGTGTTGGTCTCCCCAGGTCTAAAGTTAGGTGTAGTTTTCCCCTCGATCTGGAGGAACGCCAATACTTTTAATCAGATCCAACGGAACATTTCGCTCAACATTTTGGGAATAGACAATCTGAGAATCCTATCGTGAGGTTATGAGGAGGGTGAGGATGAAATTACCGCTTCCGGTGCTCCCAAGTTTCGATTACATCCGCGCGCAAAGCTATGAGCATGTGACCGAAATCTTCTCGGAGAGTGAAGATGATGCTCGTCTTCTCATGGGTGGAACGGATCTCCTGGTCCAGATGCGAGAAGGTCTTATACGACCAGTATCCCTGATCGATGTGAAGCATCTGCCCGGGATGACTTCCATTGAATATAGCCCGATTTCCGGCCTGCGCGTGGGGGCGGCGGCCAATCTGAATCATGTGGCCGGCCATACAGCAGTGGCGAGGCACTATCCACTGCTGGCTGAAGCCGCCAATAGCGTTGCCTCTTATCAAATTCGCAACCGAGCGACGATCGGAGGAAATTTATGTAACGCCTCTCCTGCTGCCGATATGGCGCCCGCGATGCTTGTACTGGAGGCATCCCTCGTCGTTGTCGGTCCAAAGGGTGAACGCAGAATTCCAGCTAACAAGTTCTTCCTGGGACCCGGGAGGACTGCTCTGAAACAAAATGAATATCTCATACGAATCGACGTTCCCATCCCCCCCAATGATTGGATTGGACACTACATGAAATTGGGGCGTAATGCTCAAGGGGATCTAGCGATTGTCGGTGTTGCCGTGCTAGGATATCCTGATCGAACTGCCAAATCGGGCTATCGCTTTCGAATTGCCCTGGCCTCCGTCGCTCCGACACCCATCCGGGTTCGAACGGCAGAATCGATTCTGGCTCAAAGCCCAATCAGCGAGGGGACTTTAAAACGAGCAGCGTTGGCGGCACAAGAAGCGAGCAATCCAATCGATGACATCCGTGCAACAGCTCGCTATCGCCGGGCAATGGTAACCACCCTCACCTGGCGCTGTCTCCAGGAAGTATGGGCCAAACTGTGTGAGGAGGCATAAATGGGCAGGCACAACATCACTCTTACGGTAAACGGCGTTCGTGAAACTGCGGAGGTCACTTCCAACATGACCCTGCTCAAACTTCTGCGTGAACGTCTTGGGCTGACTGGCACGAAAGATGGTTGCTCAGCAGGGGAATGTGGCGCCTGTACGGTTATGCTGGATGGAGAACCGGTGAACTCTTGTTTGGTTCTTGCAGTGGAGGCGGACGGTGCGGACATCGTCACCGTCGAGGGTCTTTCGCGTGACCATCAGTTGGAACCGCTCCAGAGGGCTTTCATCGATTCGGGCAGTGTTCAGTGTGGATTTTGCACCCCAGGGATGCTGATTACGGCCCGGGCATTGTTAAACCGGAACCCCCATCCCTCTAGACATGAGATCGAAGAAGCTTTGCGGGGAAATCTATGCCGTTGTACAGGGTACACTCGCATCGTTCGTGCCGTTCAGAAAGCAGCACATGGAGGGAGAAATGGATAGGATGGAAGAGACCCGGAAAATCCCTGCACCCATTGGTGAGAGTGTCGCAAGGGTTGATGCCCTGGAAAAGGTCACAGGAGAGGCCAAGTTTACAGACGATTTAAAGTTTGGCGCTGATCTTCTCTTCGGTCGCATTGTTCGGAGCCCTCATCCTCATGCGCGCATTAAAAAAGTCGATGTCAGAAGAGCTTTGGAACTACCAGGGGTCAAAGCGGTGGTAACCGGAGAGGCTACGAAAGAAAGGATCGGCTTGTACTTGAAGGATCGTTATACCTTCTGCAGGGACCGCGTGCGGTATATAGGCGATCCAGTGGCGGGGGTAGTTGCCGCAAGTGAGGAAATTGCGGAGGAGGGGTGCAAGCTGGTGGAGGTGGAGTATGAGGCTTTGGAAACCGTCTTTGATCCCCTCCAAGGCGTGCAGCCGGATGCGCCTCTTCTACATCCCCAGCTTGGGGAGTATGCTGTAGCGGATTTCATCCTTCCCAAACCTGGGACGAACATTTCTAATCATTTTAAAGTACGTAAAGGAGATGTGGATGCCGCCTGGCCCCAATGTGATGTGATTGTCGAACGCCAATTCCATGTCCCCCATGTTCAGCACGTACCAATTGAATCTCACGTTGCCATCGCGCAGGTGGATCACACAGGCAAGATCACCCTCTGGACCAGCAGCCAGTCGCCCTTCGCGCAGCGCAACCTGATTGCCGAATCGTTGGGCATTTCTCCAAGCGACATGCGCGTCATTTCACCTTATGTGGGAGGGGGATTTGGCTCTAAGGCTGGCGTTTCAATGGAAGCCCTGGCGGTAGTCATGGCCAGTACTGTGCCCGGCCATCCGGTGAAGGTACGTCTGACCCGAGAGGAGGAATTCTTCTGCGCCTTTGTCCGTCAAGGATTGGTGGCAAGGACAAAGGTGGGCGCAACCAAGGACGGCACGCTGCTAGCGATGAAGACCGAGTACTATTGGGACGCTGGGGCATATACGGAATATGGCGTGAACATCACCCGCGCCAGTGGTTATTCCTCAACAGGTCCGTATCGCATTCCGAATGTGGAGGCGGATTCCTATTGCGTCTATACCAATCATCCGGTGGGTGGCCCGATGCGGGGCTTTGGCATGCCTGAGATCCATTGGGGCATTGAACAGATCATGGACATCGTCGCTGAAGAGCTTGGTATGGATCGCGTCGAGTTCCGATTAAAGAACTGCGTGCAAGAAGGTGATGAGATCGTGACAGGGATGACGATGCATCCGACAGGTCTATCGGAGTGTATCAAGAAAGCCGCCCAAGCAATCGGTTGGGGTGAAAAAGCCCCTGCTAGCGCTGCTCACAAACGTCGCGGAAAAGGCATCGCGATCATGTGGAAAGCTCCGGCGATGCCACCCAATGCGGGCTCCTCGGCATGGGTTCGTCTTAATGAAGATGCCACAGTCACCTTAGGCATAGGTGGTCAGGAGATCGGTCAAGGGACCTTCACAGTGGCAACCCAAATGGCTGCAGCGACCCTGGGTGTACCTGTGGAATGGGTCCAAATCAGCGCTCCACTGGATACGCGCTATAGCCCCTATGAATGGCAGACGGTGGCCAGCCGCCTGACATGGTCGATGGGAAATGCGGTTGTCGCAGCCGCAAAAGATGCCAGGAGGCAGATCCTCGAACTTGCCGCCGCACATTGGGGTGAGGATGTGGAAAATCTGGACATCCGTGATGGTCAGGTGATCTCCTATCGATCCGAAGAGGTTCTACCGTTGAAGAATATGGTGGTCTATGGATTGCCCTTGCCTGATGACCGTGGATGGCATGGTGGGCCAATCATGGGGTACGGGAGTTTTATGCCAACTTATGTAACTTCTCTTGACAATGAGACTGGGCAGGGAAAACGCGCGGTGGTGCACTACACCACCGGCTGTCAGGCGGTAGAATTGGAAGTTGATAGCGAGACCGGCCAGATTCGCCTGCTGCGAATTGCCTCTGCATTTGATGTCGGAAAAGCCATCAACCCGGATCAAGTCCTGGCGCAAATGGAAGGGGGAGTTGTACAGGGGGCAAGCACAGCCATTCTCGAGAAGCTTCAGCTCAGAGAAGGCGAGCCGCAGAACCCGAGCTTTGTCGATTATCGGATCGCCACTGCGGTGGACACCCCGGAGGAGATCATCCCGATCATTGTCGAGGTGCCACAAGAGGACGGTCCCTGGGGGGCACGCGGGATCGGCGAACATCCCATGGTGCCTACCGCACCGGCCATCGCCAATGCCCTGGCGGATGCAGTGGGTATTCGCATCCTTGAGATGCCCCTCACCGCAGAGAAGGTCTTCTTCTCTATGCAAGAATGTGAGGAGGAAGAATAGCAGTCCGATTAAAAGCCTTATCGATGGCACCCGAAGCTCGGGTTTGGCTGGAAAAGACGAACGAGGCCCGGATTCTGCATGTGTTTGACAGGCTGTGCAACCTGGTCAGCGAGAGTGATGGAGTCGTTTCCCTGGTTACTCCCCCTGTCGGCATGGGACCCTTCAGCCTGCTTCTCCCCTCGATCGACTTCCCACGATGGATCGGACCGGAGACACATGTGATGTGTTTTCACGACGGGTTGCAGCTCGGAGAACTGAATGTCGAAGCCAGTCCAGCTCGTTTATGGAACCCTCAACCAAGATGGGCAGCCATTCGGAATGGCCGAGAGGGCATCAGAGAAGCAGTAAAGAATGTGGCAGAAGCATTGCAGGAGAACGCGCCGTTAGAAAGCCTGGTTGGTCTGCTTTTTGATAGGCCGAGATCACATTCATGTGCGGACGACGATATGCTTCGAAAAGCACGCATCCCTGCCCGTAATTTAACCAGAGGGATACTAACGGCAGATTTCAACCTGTGTGTGGAGGGGACATTCGGTTTAGCCGGATTGGGCGTGGGATTGACACCTGCCGGAGATGATTGGATCGTGGGAAGCCTGATAGCAGGTCAGATTATTATGCCTCTGCATAAGATTCGGCAGGCAAGTTCCATGATTGTCGAGATCGCTAGCGCCAGAACATCGTCTCTCTCAACCGCATGGATAAAGGCGGCAGGACGGGGGGAGTGCCATGAAGACTGGCATCGCTTATTGCATTGTATGGTGAATGGGGATCCCCGAAAGATGACCGAAGCGACAAGCATGATCGTATGCCAGGGACATACCTCTGGTTCAGATGCTCTGGCAGGTTTCTTGGCAGTGATGATGGAAGCGTGAAAAGGAGATCAGTCTTTCCAGACCACCTTCGTTCATGCCATACGAACAAATTATCCTATCCCCGCTGCGATCGTGTTGTCGTACGCAATTCGCCATGTTCCCCGACCGACAGATAGGAAAGGTAAATCAATCAGCAACCCGAATTGTTTATAATTCCATTCACCATTAAGAACATATGTTTTGTTTAAATGCAAAGAACTTACGCGCCATTATGGAAAGCATAATCATCACTTATCTCGCCGTATAGACTGTTCAATCCGATCTTTGGGACAGAGCATTATCTATTTTGAATAATCCTCCACTACTTTGGGATGGTATCGATAATAATGGCAGATTACGGGCACATTTCTCCCACTTTTCAATAAATGGCCTTTTTGCAAGATGAGCATTGAGG
>CAYGXU010000083.1:0-14484 GCA_964353875.1 uncultured Anaerolineaceae bacterium
TCACTCCATGACTCATCCGTTCCAATACAGTCTCTTTTGCCAGACGCATGGTATCAATCAGGCGAAAACGTAAGATATTCCACGCCATAAGCCAAGTGGCAATTCCAGTCGCGATGGGACCTATGTCAAAGTCGAAAAAATCCGCAATATCAAATGCTCCCATCAGAACCCCGACGAAGGGAGCGAAACAGGCCACTAAGACCGCGGTTGCCTGATATCGATAGACCTTTGCGGAACGAATTAATAATTGTAGGGTGAGGTAAGCGCCGACAAAGAGGTTTGCAAATGCATAGACTTCAAAAATCCAATAAAGTGGTTCGAAGGTTTTAACAAGTTGTGTATAAATCTCGCCTTTCTTTAATTCATAATGACTCCACATTAGCCCATGGGATGAGTTGGTGATCACTATAAAAATGAAGAAAATCGGAAGGATGCTCATTAATATCTTATTTCGCTTTGTCAACCAATCCCCACGTCCGGAGAACTGGAAGACAAAAATTAGCCAAAAAGGCGGAAGGACAATATTCCCCAGCCATTGGACGAAATCCCAAAATTGTTTGGCTGTAAAGGAGGGGCTTCCCACTTCAAAAGCCAAGGACATCATCCAGACCGAGCCGATGAACATCATGATCCCGACTGTTTTAGCTCCAGGCCCACGCAGCTTCCCTCGGAAAATGGAAAGTCCGAGCACACACGAAATCGCTGTTATGGCAAACAGCACGATCATCTGAAGGTTGATGTGCATACTCCCCTATCCTGCTCCTAATCGACAGCGGTGCTCGAGTCTAAGTAATCAGCAGAGTTCAATTTCCCACCTGTCTCCATTAATAATGAGCGACTTGTTTACACAAGAGTTTCACAAGTGCTTCTTTACTCTCAGCTTCCATCTTAGTGCTGATCCCCTCAGGTTGACCTTACACTTGGTATACATTCTCGACTTTGGTTTTTCGCCAATTAATTCACTTTGAGAGGTCGTTGTTAGTTATTCACTCCTCCCATTCCCGACCTATAACATTCATCCATCGAGGCGACCACGTTGTGGTCTTTCGAGAACAGTACAGATGGACTATGATGAACAACGGGAAAAAGCATTATCCTAGACTTGAAATTCGAATAGGATCGTATGTCATTCTTTGCAGTCGATTGGGCAATTATGGACAGCCTGGTCTATCGGATGGGCGCATTGAGTAGACGCTATTTAGATGACAACGATCCAGGACGGGTCGGTGATGGAAAACCCATTAGCCATCACCACATTCATGATGCGCAGGGTGGGCAAACTCTCTGACAATTTCTATTGAAAAAATAGCCCAATAGGACTTGCGCTTTACGAAAAATTTAGTAACGTGTTTGATGTGAATTCGTATCCATTGAATGAAAGAAAGATGGCTGAGATGACGCCCCAAGAAAGGGCGCTCATCCGGCGCGCAGCTAAAGGCGATGCTGATGCATTTGGCGACCTTTACGAGCAATATTTGAATCTTATTTTCCGCTACATCTATTATCGAGTAGGAGAGGCAGGATTAGCGGAGGACTTTACAGAAACGGTATTCTTGAAAGTATGGGAGAGTTTATCCAGCTTCGACGAACATCGGATTTCCTTTAAAGGCTGGCTCTTTCGAGTGGCGCATAATCTTCTTATCGATTATTACCGTACTCGAAAGGAGTCAGAATCCCTGGATGAAGATCTCGATCTCCCAGATCCGGGCATGTTGCCGGAAGAAATCTTGATTAATACAGAACAACAGGAGCGGGTTTTTCAGGCGATGAGAGAGCTTAAAATGGAGTATCAGGAAATTCTCACGTTACGCTTCATCAATGGTTTGAGCCACGAAGAAGCTGCACGAGTGCTCAATCGCAGTGTCGGCGCTGTCCGTGTACTCCAACATCGAGCTTTGCAATCCTTGGATCATCACCTCCAGAAGCAGAAGAGGGATCGTCGTGAAACGGGATCCGGAACGCGTCCTGGCCGATTGTCTTAAAGCGATCGAAGAGGGACGCCTTAGTTTAGATCAATGTCGACGTACTTTCCCACAGCAGTGGGCGGAACTACGACGGCTATTGCTCCTTGCGGATACTTTGCGCCAAGCACCTCGCGTTAGCCCCTCCCTCTCCTTTCGTCGTCAGGCACGGCAACACTTGCTTCTGAAAATTTCCTCTCAACAATCCATCCAACGCACATCGAAAGCCCGTCAACCCGAGCGCAGGATATCAACATTATTTAACCTCGATGCTTTACGTCCCAGCCTGCAATGGTTACTCATCTTCTTGGTGGTTCTTTCCTTGGCAACGGGTGTGAGTGTGGCATCCGCTTCTAACGATATCCTGCCTGGGGATGTGTTTTACCCCATCGAAGCCGGGATTGAAAACTTACAACTCCTGCTTACTCGTGATCCATCGGAGAATGCCCAGCTTCAAATCGAATTGGCCCAGGAACGCGTGGGGGAGATGAAACAACTGGCAGAGAAAGGCAGGTTTGAGGATATACCTCAGGCAGCGATGAATTATCAATTGCGATTGGATAATGCCAACAACTCCCTGCGCGAACTGGTTATCCATGGTGATCAACGCGCCCAGGAGCTGGGAGCTCTACTGGAAGAAACCATGCTGTATGATTCTCTCATGCTCACCGGAATCAGCCAAACCGTTCCAGAGGAAATTCAGCCTTATCTTGATGCAGCCATCGGCGCGACCCAGGCTGGGAAAGCCATAGCAGGGCAATGGGTTGAATTACTGAATGATCCAAGTAAACAATTACCCACCCTGCCCGACTTACCTGGGGATGGACATCCTTCTCTCCCAACCGATATTGCTTGTTGGCCTACAGATCTCCAAATCGACCCTCCGCAGGGAATCCCGTTCTGTGAAGAGGGCCAAACCCCAGTTCCTTTACCTCAAGATCTGCCTTTCTTCTGTTGGCCAGAAGATATCCCCTTTGACCCACCGGAAGGTATCCCTCTTTGCAGGAAAGGGGAACTCCCCATCCCAATTCCTAGTGATCTCAAGTTGATCTGCTGGCCCGCCCAACTTCCTTACCCGCCTCCCGAGGGCTTACCGATCTGCCAGGAAGGTCAGCTACCTGTGCCTATCCCCAGCGATTTCAAACTACGCTGTTGGCCATCTCAAATTCCATACGATGCTCCGTCGGGGATTCCCATCTGTGAAGACGGAACCTGGCATGAATCATTGCCCACCGATCTCCCTTGCTGGCCCGAGAATGCGGGCTCGGAACCTCCACCTGGGGTGTCGCCATGTAATCCTAATCAGATCTATACCCCTCCAGCGATCCGCACACCCATCCAGAGCATCCGGCCTCGTGACTTAAGAAATGACTTAAACAGCCTCGTCCTCCAATTTGCCTCCATTAGTTGCTGGCCGGCAGAGCTTGGCAGACAAATCAATGCGAATGTGCCCGCCTGTCAGACAGATGAATTGCCCTTGCCGATCATCAACGGGGTAAAATGTTGGCCTTCTCAGATGCCCACCGACCCGCCGTCTGGCATACCAGTCTGTGGCGGAAGTTGAAAGTATCCCCTGAGTCTAGGACTATATCAACCGCAGGAACGCTCTCAATTAATTGGTTTATGAACTGGATGCCAAGCCTGGAAATATTAAGTGGCATTAAGGCCTTGCCCTCGCACCTCAGTTAGGATTTCCACAGGTGTGTCCCTTGCCAATGCGAGTGCTCAGGGATGACTTTTCCAGGATCAGATAAACGACTAAAATATGGAAACTGAATCTATCGTTCTCGCACATATGTTCTCATCGAAATCCTCAATGTTCACTCGTTGTGCAACCGCCCAGAGGACCCGACGTACTATTCCCATAAGGGGGCCTTTCGCGGGATACTGTGAAAGGCTACAATAACGACCTGGGGTTGGATCGTTTCCCGATTCAAATATCTTTCTAATGTTCGTCTGACCGTAACGGCTGATATAATCGTGAGAGAATATGTTCTCGCAGGAGCGAGGACATGGGGAAGGTTATTATGATGCGATTTGACCGCTTTACAGAACGTGCGCAGGATGCCGCCCAGCGTGCCGCGGAGATCATCCAGCGTTATGGACATAATCAAATCGACACGGAACATATCCTTTTGGCATTGATTGAGCAGCCACAGGGTGTGATTCCACAGATCCTGGAGAAGCTTAATATCGAAATCGACGCGCTATCGGAGAAAATCGATCATCAACTTCGTATCAGCCCAAAAGCCAATATTTATGGAGGGGGTGCCGGATCGATCTTCATCACCCCACGCGTCAAGCGTGTTGTCGATATGGCTAATGAGGAAGCCAACCGCCTTAATGACGAGTACATCTCCACCGAGCATCTCTTCCTAGCCATCCTCTCTGAACGTAATACTGCGATTGCACGGTTGCTTTCAGAGGAAGGCATTACCAAGGAACGTATTTATGATGCCATTAAAGAAATCCGTGGAGGCCAGCGTGTCACAGATCGTAAGGCTGAATCACGCTACCGTACTTTGGAAAAGTACACGCGTGACCTGACCCAACTAGCCAAGGAAGGAAAATTGGATCCGGTTATCGGTCGCGATAAAGAGATCCTGCGCGTCATTCAAATCCTCTCCAGACGTACGAAGAACAACCCGGTATTAATCGGGGAAGCGGGTGTAGGCAAAACCGCTATCGTGGAGGGTCTGGCACAGAAGATCGCAGCCAACGATGTTCCCGAGATCCTTGCTGGCAAACGTGTAGTCTCGCTTGATTTGGGAGCCATGATCGCGGGTTCACGTTTTCGTGGGGAGTTCGAAGAGCGCCTTAAGGCTGCAATTGAGGAAATCCAGCGATCTGAGGGTGAGATTATCCTCATGATCGATGAACTCCATACTGTCGTGGGAGCCGGTGCTGCTCAAGGGGCAATGGATGCCTCCAACATGCTCAAACCCGCTTTGGCACGCGGTGAGCTGCAATGTGTTGGCGCCACAACTTTGGATGAGTACCATAAATACATTGAAAAGGACGCTGCACTCGAACGTCGTTTCGCCCCAGTCTATGTTGACGAACCCTCAGTGGAGGAGACGATTGAAATGCTGCGCGGGCTGCGCGACCGTTATGAAGCCCATCACAAAGTCAGCTTCTCGGATAATGCCTTGGTTGCGGCTGCGAAGCTCTCCCAACGCTATGTCACTGATCGTTCCCTGCCGGACAAAGCGATCGACTTGATGGATGAAGCCGCTGCCAAATTACGTGTTGCCTTGTACTCCCTTCCGCCTGATCTGAAGAAAATGAAAGCCGAGATCGATCGCCTTCTAGCCGAAGAGGAACAGTCCGGCATCGAACGCGACTACGAACGCGCGGCAGAGAAAAAATCAGAACGAATACGTCTGGAGGGGGAGTTTCGCGAAAAACGCGATGTTTGGGAAGCGGAGCATAAACTGGACGAAGTCGTCGATCAGAACGATATCGCCGAGGTCGTGGCCATGTGGACCGGCATTCCAGTGAGCCAGATGATGGAGACGGAAGCAGACAAACTTCTTCACATGGAAGAACGCCTCCACGAGCGCATCGTTGGCCAGGAGGAAGCCATCCATGCTCTCGCCGATGCCATCCGACGAGCACGCGCTGGACTTAAAGACCCACGCCGTCCCATCGGCTCATTTATCTTCCTCGGCTCATCAGGGGTAGGCAAAACCGAAATGGGCAAAGCCCTGGCAGAGTTCCTCTTTGATGATGAGGACGCCATCGTTCGCATCGATATGAGTGAATACCACGAACAACATACGGTCTCCCGTTTGTTCGGCGCCCCGCCCGGGTATGTGGGATATGAAGAAGGCGGTCAACTTACGGAAGCCGTTCGTCGACGACCCTACCGCGTCATTCTGTTCGATGAGATCGAGAAAGCCCATCCCGAAGTTTGGAACGCCCTGCTTCAAATCTTGGATGACGGTCGCCTTACCGATGGCCAGGGACGCGTCGTCGACTTCCGTAACACGGTCCTGATCATGACCTCCAACCTGGGGACTGAGTTTGTTACTCGTTCTGGCACACTAGGATTTCTCCGTTCAGGAGAGGGTGAGGAACGTACAGCTCACGAGAAAATCGAAAAAGCGCTTAAGGATACCTTCCGACCTGAATTTCTCAACCGCATTGATGAGATCATCATTTTCTCTCCTCTATCGGTTGAGCAGATGGTGCAAATTGTCGATTTGAAGATGAAACAGGTACGAGAGCGCCTGGCCGAACATGGGTTGAAGGTGGAAATGACCGAGGCCGCACGCAAGTGGCTGGCTCAGGAGGGTTACGACCCTGCTTTTGGCGCCCGGCCACTACAAAGGGCGTTACAAAAATATGTTGAGAGCCCCTTATCCGTCAAGCTTCTCCAAGGTGAATTTGAAGAAGGTGACCTTGTAATTGTAGATCACATCGAGGAAAAGGGCATGGTCTTCCGCCGTCCAGAGGATATTACACCGGTTAGCATTGAGGAGAAAGCTACCGTCTAAAACCTGCGTATGAGATGAGACTAGGCGACCGACCAGATCGTTGAATCTGGTCGGCGTCTTGCTTAATACCATTAATATAAAAGGCTCACAATTGCATTACGGCATTCACCCTATTGGCTTCTTGGAGCAATGCTTGCGCACTGTCCCGGTTGGTTTCTGATTCGCCTCCCAGCATTTGAGCCAACTCGGAGATGCGTTCCTCGCCTGTCAGGGGTTGCACCAGCGTAATAGTCCTCCCGCCCTTCACTTGTTTCTCCACCCGGAAATGCTGCTCTCCAAAAGCCGCCAATTGGGGTAAATGAGTGACACAAAGCACCTGATGTTCGCGAGCCAACCTCCACAATTTCTTTCCCACAATTGCGCCAACACGTCCACCAATCCCCTGATCAATCTCGTCGAAAATTAATGTTGGCGTCCGATCAGCTCGCGCCAGGATATATTTCAAAGCCAACATTAAGCGCGTGGTTTCGCCTCCTGAGGCGATTTTCACCAAGGGTTTTAGTCCTTCACCTGGGTTCGGTGCAACCAGAAATTCAATGCGATCAATGCCGGTGGGATAAAGTGCCACCCGACGATCCTCGATTAGAATGCCATCCGTCCGATCCTGCCAATACTGCTCAACACCAAATTGAGCGCCGCTCATGCGTAAATCCGTCAACTCTATATCGATGCCTGAAGCCAGCAGCTCAGCAGCCTTCCGTCGAGCTTCTGAAAGCGTGAGAGCAAGCTCTCCCAATCGTCCCAGTAACGCCTCCTGCTCTAATTCCAACGTAGCCATCCGCTCTTCCGCATGGGTGATCGCTTCCATTTCCGATCGTGCTCTCTCGGAGTAAGCCAATACGCCTTGAATCGTATCCCCATATTTCCGCTCCAGGTCCCGGATCAAACCGAGGCGTTCCTCGACTTCATCCAAGCGCTTGGGATTAAACTCCAGTCCTTCCAAATAATCACGCAATGTGCGAGCGAGATTGGAGGCCATCTCAACTAGAGTTTGCGCCTCGAGCTGTTGAGCCTCCATGCTTGGATCGACTTTCGCCAACCCTGCCAAGGCATGAGCTGTAATCCCCAGAAGATCGATTGTTGTGGAATGGCGTTCCTCCGCCTCATCTAAAGCGATTAATGCTTGGCGAGCAAGTTCAGCCAATTGCTCTGCATTGGAGAGACGAGTCCGCTCTTCCACTAATGCTTGATCTTCCCCAACTCTCAACGAGGATGTCTCAATTTCATTGATCTGAAAGGAAAGGATATCTGCCCTGGCAGCAGCATCTCTCTCTTGCTTACGCAGACGTCCCAACTCCTCCCTCACTTGTTGTAAACTTTCGTATTGATTGGCATACTCTTCAAGCACTCCCTCGAGGTGGGCATAACGATCGACCATGCCGATATGTTCTGATACACGTAAGAGGCTCAAATGCTCTGACTGTCCATGCACGTCTACCAGCCAATCGCCAATCTCTTTTAGGACTCCCAATGTCACCATGCGCCCATTCACACGGCAAATATTCCGACCTTCACGGCGGATTTCCCGTCCGAGAGTCACATACGTTGGATCATCCAGGAGGCCTTCGCGTTTCAGAATCTCCGTTACTGATTGGTGTACGGGATCACCCAATTGGAAGGTGCCCTCAATGATGGCACGATCAGCTTCAGCACGGATGTGAACACTCTCAGCCCAACCACCGAGGATCTTCTCAACCGCATCAATAATGATTGACTTGCCCGCGCCAGTCTCACCAGTAAAGACAATCAAACCCGGTTTGAATTCCAGGCTAAGCTCTTCGATAATGGCGAAATCACGAATGCGCAATTCGGTTAACATGGATTTTGTTCACACCCGAATACCACGGAAGCGATAATAAAGCGTGGTTATCATCAGAAATCCATAGGCCACAGGCCAAATGGCGGATAAAGCAAGGCTTCCAAGCCAACCAGGATTTGCTCCACTAACCAGGTTTTGAACCAGACCCACGAGAATGGGGATAAGATGAGGCAGCACTCCTAAGGTGCCGCCGATGATGATCACCCTGGGAATGGATTGACTTCGACGTCGGCCGATCAAACGATAGATCACCTCCGCCAAACCGCCGCCGATCACCGGAGCGACCAGGAAACCCCAGAAGCCGAGGTAATTCAAGATTGTGATCGCTATCCCAATACCAACGCCAGTGGTCACTAATGCAATCGGGTAATCCATCCACTTTGCCGTATCAAATCCCGTCTGTTGGTTGCGGACGCATTCCTTACAGCGGTAGCCTACCGGCGTCAGTATGGCGCAAGAGCTGCAAATGGGTTTGTCACAGCGATTGCATCGTAATGAGGTCTCTCGATTGGGATGGTTGGCACAATAAACTAGACCTTCGCTCATCTCGATGCTCCTGCAGCAGGGTTTTGATTCATACGCGATGTCAAGTTGCGATAGAAGTAATCCGGGCTCTGCACCCGTACAAATTGGAGCGTATGCTCACCGGCACGTATACAGGTACAATCTTCATCCTTCATGATAACCGATGGTTGTCCATCAATGGTGAGGGAAGCTTCATGCTCCGTCTTCACAATAACACGTACCCAAGAACCCTCGTGCAAAACAATCGCCCGTTCTACCGATAAATGAGGAGCCACGGGCACAATCAGGATGTTGCGTAATTCAGGAGGCAGGATCGGCCCTCCGGCAGCCAATGCATAGGCTGTGGAACCGGTGGGTGTGGCGACGATTAATCCATCCGCAACATAGGTTGTCAGGTAGTATCCATCCACTTCCGTGATGAGATGCACAGGACGGACAACCCCGCCCCTGCCAATGAAACATTCATTCACCACTTCCCATGTCCCCAGAATTTGCTCCTCCCGGAAATGCTCGACACGTAACATCATTCGGCATTCAATCCAATAATCTCCTTCCAGGACTTGTTTCAATACCGATTGCCATTCCTCATGTCGTACTGCAGTCAGAAAGCCAAAACGCCCGATGTTTATTCCCAGGATCGGTACATCGGAAGGTCCACACAGGTGCCCCGCCCTTAGCATCGTGCCATCGCCTCCAAGGGCGATGAAAAGATCGAATTCTCTTGCCTGTACTCGCTCTCTTAAAGCTGGCTCATTAACTGTGCCGCAGGCGACAGCATAATCTCCACCCTGAAGAAAAGAGGCGATCTCCTCGACCAAAGGCGTCGCCTCCGGCATACTCGGATGTGAGGCGATAGCGATTCGTTTTGGGGGAATGGGATCTCTGTTCATGGTATGTATTATAGCGGAACATCCGCTATGTGATTCTCGAGTATGGTCATTTGGGTCTTGGGAGTAAGTTGACCAGCCTCAATCTCACCTGAAAACATGCATACCTGCATGGTTTGATACAAACTCTCATTGGACGGAAGCCGGCCCTCTTTGTCAGGAAAAGATCAGCCCTTTGGATGATCACGAAGGAACCATCACGTCCACCCATGATGCCTCCTTTCATCCGCACATTTCCTCAATGTGTTCCTTTCCCACTTTTGCTTAATTTTTGCTCAACTGCCTTGAGAGCTGTTTTCAATTCACCTTGCTGAATGCTGGTAGTCAAGTCGCCCCGCGTTCGCTCCACCACACCTCGCATCACATCCGTTATCCGACGTAAATTCCCCGTGATGGCATCAGGAAAATCCACGGTGACTAAGAGGCCATAAATCTCGTCCATCCATTCAAGCAAGCGTTCTGCTTCTGCAATATTGTCATGCCGAAGAATATCTAATACTCGGCGGCGAAGCTCGCCCACAGCTTCGCCCAAACCACCCAAGTAGGCAGCATATTCCAGCTTGAGATCTTCTGGGCTGGGTAATGCTTCCTTCCCCACCAATGCAAAGACGATGCATGCTTCGGCATACTCCTTAAAAGCGTCCTGGGCATAACCAGCGAAATAGAGGTCCGGATAGGAGTTTTTCACCCCTAAGAGCTGCTGAACCAACTCACTGGCTTGAGTTAGATGCTTCCGGGCTAATTCACGCTCCTCACGATGGACAGCCCTGATCGCGTGCGAGCAATTCCGCACGAGCAAACGCGAGTGTTGCAAAGCCACATCTCGAGCATGGTTTTTCTCTTCCAAATGAGCATGGATCCTTTCACCGATATTCTCAAGGTCATTCATCGCATCTACTCCTCGGGTGGATCCTTAGGCGCTGAGGACGATCGAAATAATTGAGTAGCCAGGGAGGAACCCTCTGGAACAATGATCTCGCCGTACTGGGTTTCAAAGCGAGAGAGATGATCGCTCAATGCACGTAACAAAAGCTTGGCGTTAATAGGCGTCATGATCACGCGTGTTTTAACCCTGGCTTGCGGAAACTGAGGCAAAATCTGAGCGAAATCGACGATAATTTCAGAAGGGGAATTGGTGATGAGGGCAAAATTAGCATAAACTGGTTCGAGATTCGCAGGAACTTGAATCTGCACATGTCCGCCAGCAGGCGGTTTCTTATTGGGAATGGTCATTTGATTCTACTCCGTGGATGAACCGAGGCCCTCCAGTCATGCGCATGAGCTGGAGGGCCTGCATCGATTGATTAGAAGGGAATGTCATTCATGGGTTCAGGCGATGCTCCCGTTTCCTCTTCTGATCCTGCAACGAAGCTATCCACATCCACCTTACCGCCCAGGAAACGTACGGTTTGGGCAGAGACTTCAAAAGAGGCTCCAGGGGTGCCATCCTGGCGCGTCCAGATGCGGGGATTCCCATTCTCGTCGCCGACAAGGCGGCCCTCGACGAGGACCTGGCGGCCTTTGCGTAAGTATTGGTTGACGCTTTCTGCTTGCTTGCCCCAAACAGAAACACGAAACCAAATAGTCTCATCGCGTGACTCACCACTACTGTCGGTATAGCGTCGATTGGTGGCGATCGAAAGATTGGTCACCGCCTGACCGCTTGGCGTATAACGCATCTCGGGATCGCGGCCAAGATTACCAACAAGGATAATTTTTTGAAACATGGGGAACTCCTTTCCGATGGGGGTCTGCATTCCGTTCCGGCCCGGATGGCCGAGGCAATCTCCTGTTCACCCACCGGTATTTAGAACAATTGTACTATTTTTTACCTCCTTTTGTCAAGTCCCGTTTTTTAGGAAATGCATCCAAAGAGCATGCTTGATTTCTTTTCCATAGGGAAGTAAATTCCTGACCCCCTTTTTAACTCGAATATCCCAGAATTGAATAACCATGGGACACATTGCCAGAGTTGTCTAGTTTCAAAATGAAATCGACCAGACGGCTTCGTCCTAACGAATCCTATTTGTAATTAAAGCCTCGAACTGATCGATGTCTGCTCGAATCACTTCCAGACTGGATCTCCAGAAATCCGACTCGCGAATCTCGATCCCAAAGCGTGAGGCCATTTCAGCTGCATCGCCCTTCCCCGTTAAGGATAGCAATTCGTCATAATTTGTGATGAAATCCTCAGGGGATCTTTGGTAGCGGGCATATAATCCCAAACCGAAGAGCAAACCGAACATGTAAGGGAAATTATAGAAGGACAGATCAGTCTGATAGTAATGTGGCTTGACCGCCCACATGTAGGGATGAAGTTGGTTTGCGTCCAAACCTTCAGCATAGGTCTGCTTTTGAGCATCGAGCATGAGTTCATTCAACTCTTTAACTGATAATTCTCGCTCTATTCTTTTATCAAAGACTGCCTTCTCAAAGATAAATCGGCTGCTGATATCCACAACCACTTGGCATGCGTCTTGAAGCCAAGCCTCTAATATCGGCATTTGGCCCTCCGCATCTGTTTCCTTGAGAGCGGCGTTGCGAACGATGGTTTGACAGAAGATGCTCGCCGTCTCAGCCAGGGTCATGGGCGTATTTCGCTGTAGAAAAGTACGCTTTGCCAAAGCAAGATTATGATATGCGTGGCCCAGTTCATGAGCTATGGTGCTCATGCCATCAAATGAGGGTTGATAATTGGCCAAAATGCGGGACTCGTCTCTTCTTAAGGACATACAGAAGGCGCCATCGTGTTTTCCAAAGCGTGGTTCAGCATCGATCCATCGCTCCAAAAACGCACGTTCAGCCAGTTTACTCAACTTATCTGAATAAGAGGAGAAGTGCTTGACGATAAAAGATTCCGCCTCCTTGAAAGGCCAAACCCTCCCATCACTACCCACTGGAGCGAAAAGGTCATACCATGCCAGAATGGGCAATCCAAGAGCTTTCGCCTTGGCCAGCAAATATCGTTGAAAATCCGGGAAGAATTCACGAGCGGTCGCCATCATGACATCCAGGGTATCGCCATCGATGTTGTTTTGAAAGAGTGTTAATTCAAGTTCTGATTGCCACTTTCTTCGCCTTGAGAGCGTATTGATCTCACCTTTAATACTGTTGAGCGCGGCTGCAATAGGCACACTTGCTCGATCCCAGGCACTTAGTTCCGCTTCATATGCCTTTCTGCGTACTTCGCGGTTGGGGCTGTAAGCCAAGTTACGCACCGAGCTCATCGGGAGCGTCTTATATTCCCCCTCCAATTCCAATTCAACCATTAGTTGAGAACTAAAATCACCGTGCAATTTCTCCCATGCATTGCCCCCGGTTAAACTTAATTCTGCTGCCAGCACCTCTTCTTCGGGCGTCATGAGATGATCGGATCGTAATTTCGCCTTGCGTAGCATGTAAGCGTGGTCGCTGGCATGTTGAGAGCGTTGAATCAACGTCTCCACATCTAGCGCGCCTACCCAGGCTGTAAAGCGAGTTTCCAATACAGATAAATGAACCAACTCCTGCTGCAAAATGCTCCATTTCGCCTGAGCCAAGGCGTTGCGCGAGTCCGTGGTGATAAAACTGCGAATATAGGCATAGGTGGTCCGAACGGTCTTCAGGACTTCATTAAGTTGTGTGATCACCGTCTCAAAAGAGTCAATCGTCTCACTATCCAATGGAACCTTCTCCCGACGCTCGATACGCTCCTGGTCGAAAAGCATACAGAGATCCCGGATGGCTTCCGTTGCCTGGCGAAATCCCTGCTCGAATTCCTTTGATTCGAGACTTGGATAGACTGCGGTCATGTCCCAATGGGGTAGTTCCCGTTCCGTCATTTGGCTTCCTCTCTGATAAAGGGAATAATATGCAATCCTGATTTTACCAGCAACCATAAAACCGGAGGAGAACAAAGTTAGCGTTCGCCTGGGCGATCAGGGTATCCCTTTATCCCTATCTTGATATTGATGGATGCGATTCGATCTTCCAAACTCCAATGTCAAGGTTTTGACCATTTGCCCTGCTCATTGACCAGGATGAAAACCGTAAGACGTTCGCTCAGCGACCGAGCGCCATTGAGGGGCATGGCGAATTGACTCCCGCTTCATGATCGGTCGACTCATTGCCAGTTCGCCTCAAAGTGGCTATTCTGTTGGCGCAGGGTTTGATAAGCGGCTCACGGGGATCTCCACGATCTCCACCGTGAGGAGTTTATCCCCCTCAAAGGTCGGACCCTTCGCCGGATCCCGAGCGGACAAATCCTGGACAACCTCCATCCCGTCGACAACTTTACCAAAGATTGTATGTTGACCATTGAGATATGGCAGCGGAACATAAGTGATGAAAAATTGACTGCCATTGGTGTCCGGACCGGCATTGGCCATCGCTAAATAGCCCGGACCGTCAAAACTCAAATTCGGATCGATCTCATCCTCGAAACGATATCCGGGGTCACCCGCTCCGGTTCCCGTTGGGTCGCCTCCCTGCGCCATGAAATCATGGATCACCCGATGGAAGGTAGTGTTATCATAGAATCCCTCGTTAGCCAGAAAGATAAAATTATTAACCGTTTTCGGGGCACGGTCAGCGAATAACTCAATTTGAATCTCCCCCTTCTCGGTCTTCAGAATGGCCAGATAGATCTTTTTCGAATCGATGGTCATCTGCGGAGGCGAATCCCATTGCTTCAACCTGGGACTGCAAGCAGCCACAAGAAATACTGCTGAACAAGTCACCAGCCAAGCCCCACATAACTTTAATCGACTTTTCATACTGTACCTCCTTTCCTCCTCGATAGGCCTCATGCATTT
>CAYGXU010000084.1:0-1256 GCA_964353875.1 uncultured Anaerolineaceae bacterium
AAAGAATTCCGAGTGTCAAGGAGTTCAGCCATATCATCTTTCATCCCGATTCGCCTATAACCCCCCTATCATCCCCCCATTTACGCCTTCGGGTCTCAGCCTAATCATGATTATGCAGGCGCAAATGGGGGGATAAGAGGGGGGTAACCGAACAGATCATTTGGGGCTTGATATTGTGCTGGTATGCTGAGGAGTTCGCCGAATTGGGCTGAACAGTTACAATATTTTAATCATTGGAATCTGACATACTATCCGGTATGATTGAACCATCCCAAGAAGGAATGTGATCGATGCCGGAACGCAACTCACTTCGGAATCTTGACAAGGATTTTTTAATTGACCTGCTCGAAGACGCAGCTAAGAATTGGCTCGCTCATGATGGACTTTGGTTCCAGGCAGCTGAACGCCATCATGGTATGCAGGCTGCCATCGAGCTTGATGCTGAAGCATGGGAAGGATTCACGCTAATCGAGGCCAAACGTATTATGCAGCGCCACAAGCTGCCAGAACGGGGCGGGTTGGAGACGCTTCAATTCGCTCTTGGTTTTCGCCTCTATGCGCATATCAATGAACAGAAAATCATCCGTGTTAACGATCATACACTGCGCTTCGAGATGACGGATTGTCGAGTTCAATCTGCTCGACGTCGCAAAGGTCTGCCGGACTTCCCCTGCAAATCGGTGGGATTGGTGGAATATGTAGGTTTTGCTCGGGCTATCGACCCTCGCATCGAGACCCGCTGCATTGCGTGTCCCCCGGATCCCCATCCCGATTCCTTTTGGTGCGCCTGGGAGTTCACTCTCAAAGAAGAGGAAGGTTAGCGTTCTTTATTTCAGAAATCCAATCTCAAGGAAGCATTGTCTTATGCCCCTCTTGGATCACTTTGATATTCTGGCTCCATTATATGATCATCTCATATCGCCACCCGACGAACGGAGAATTATCCGATTGGCCAGGCTCCCGGTGAAGGGATTGCTCCTGGATGTTGGCGGAGGGACAGGACGAATCTCACAATACCTTGTGGGGTCAGCCAACCAGGTGATTGTGCTCGACTCCTCGTTCAGAATGCTGAGCCAAGCCAAAACCAAAAAGGGATTGCGCCCGGTGGTCAGCGCAGCCGAGGAACTGCCCTTTCCTGATCATGCTTTTGAACGCATCGTTATGGTGGATGCCTTCCACCACCTGGCGGATCAATCCATGAGTATGTTGGAACTTTGGCGGGTTCTGAAGCCAGGCGGCGTATTGGTCGTTGAGGA
>CAYGXU010000084.1:1356-14477 GCA_964353875.1 uncultured Anaerolineaceae bacterium
GTCTCACTTCCCGAAAAGCATGGTAGGCATCTGATAGGATCACAGGTCATCCCTCTCTAAATAGGTTAATTCATGGATGCACCCGAGTAGGTGCATCCATGAATATTCGTAACAGCTTTTTATCGCTCTGACCCAACCTTGCTGCCTAAGGCTTGTTGACCGTGATGCTTGTGCCGTTGCTGTCGCCGTCAGGGTCATGGTTGCCGGCCGACTGATAGGTCAATGTGCTATGGGTGACATTATCAACCTTAAAGGTTGCACTGGACTTTGACCGGCGAATATTGCCACTTGTGATCGTGCACTTACCGGTCGAATCCGTGGTACATTGCCCCGAACCGACATATCCACCGCTCCAAGTCCCCGAAACGGTGGCATTGGCAACGATGGCATGGCTGCTATCATGCACAGTGACCACTACCCTCGCCTGCCAAATGAGAGTGCCTGAGGTCCAACTGCTGCTTCCGTCCAGGTCGCCAATGTGCATGCTGGCTCCCCCGGGAGTAGTGGTTGGAGTTGCTGTCGGAGTATTCGTCGGAATGGGTGTGTTGGTAGGAGTCCTCGTTGGAGTCGGCGTATTCGTTGGACTGGCAGTATTTGTTGGTGTATTGGTCGGACCTTGCGTAGGGGTATGCGTGAAAGTTGCAGTCGCAGTTGGAGTCGATGTTTTCGTTGGGGTGAAACTTGGCGTTGGTGTAGGTCCCGCCCCAAAAGTCCCATCCACCACAAGTGCGAAGGGTTGCGGGCCATGAGCAACATTGTAACCTTTAACCTCAACGGTCCAAGTGCCAGATGAAGTGGATTGAACGTAGACATTCTCCACATTGTTGGTTCGATCGGCGTTTCCGCCCGTCTGCGACCAACCGCCGCTGAAGACATTACCCTTATAGACCGCTCCACCCGGCGCTGTGACAACCAGATCCAGGTCGTTCACCAAAGCCTTGGAAGCTGCGGCGGTACCGGGATAGTCACTCCACACTAGCGTGACTTTAAAGAAACTCCCGCTACTGCTGACACTGTACTGATAGGTTTTGGTGCCATTCGTACTCAACCCTGTGGTCTCATTCACATATTGATAACTGCCATCCGTAGCGTTGGCGATGTTCGCTCGACCCCAGCCTTCATGATTGTTAGGGATGGGGTAATCATTATCATTCGCGCCATCGTTGTTCTCATCCAACAGATCAACTGCTGTATTAATAAGCGTGGCTTTCACCAGCGCTGCGCTGGCATTCAGGCCATAGACCTTCTGGTAGTAATCGCGCACGACCGCCGCGCCTCCGGCCACCAATGGGTTAGACATCGAGGTTCCCCCCATATACTTGTAATATTGGTTGAGCGGGAAACCCCAACCATCATATTGCCAGGCGTTGTTCTTAGGGTTGGTCGATGAGTCATAGCCTTGCTGGTAGAGATCGGAGTAGTTCGAAAGGACATAGGTCCCGGGCGCGACCACATCCGGCTTGATGCGTCCGTCATCCGCAGGTCCGCGACTGGAGAAGGCGACCATCTGTTCAGCATTCCCAGAAGCAAGATCACCGGCAATGGGATTGGCAGGATAGTCTTCCGGCCAGCCTTCGCCGTAGGTGAAGATCTCGTTCATGCCTCCCAGACTCTGGCAGCTTTGATTATCTGGATTGGTATAGGTAAGATTAGAATCGCATTCATAGTGACCCTGGCGGTCCTGCTCGCTGGCGCCGATGGAAAGGATATTTTTCGCAGTTGCAGGCGAGCCCATCGAATCCTCGTCGATATAACCGTTACTATTCGCATCAGCACCCGCGTTCCCTGCAGAGGTAGTCACGAGGAAATCCGGATGGGTCCACATGAAGTCATCCGTGGCGACGGCATCATCCGTGTATTCTCCATTGACATCGCTCCCCCAGGAGTTGGAGTGCACACGGGCGCCAGCATTGTAGGCTTGCTGGAAGAGATCACGCAGGTTATCAGGTAACCCAATCAAGTAGTAGCCATCTACATATCCGTAATAATTCTCGCAGATGCGGCTGAAATCCACATAATTCTCCACTGCCTGGAAAACCAACCGGGCGGCTGGCGCAGTCCCCTTCCCTTCTCCATTAGGGCCACCAGCGCTGAGGATAGAACCTGAAGTATGGGTGCCATGGCCCGAGTCGACATCTTTCGCACCGTCATCCGCAATGGTCCAACAGAAATTGTTGGCACCCGGCCAGTTGTAAATTGCAGCGATGCGGCTGGAGGGGATGTCACGGTGTGCACTCGCAGCAGCGCCACCGCCCAGACCGGTATCTGCCACAGCCACAACCTGACTGGAGCCGTCGTAACCATGCGCATTGGCGCTATTTGAACCCAGGATAACGCCTGCGCCGTACTCATTTTCAGTCTGGCGCAAATAGAAGTTATCCACCCAGGCGACGTCCAAAATTTGCGCGATGGCGTCAAGTTTGTCCGAGTCAGCCAGGATGAGCAGTACATTGCTTCCCAGTTCCTGGACCTCAATACCCATACGCCCAATTGCGATCGCCGCCGGTCCAACCGGGATCCCGCGCTCAACCCGCACACGATACAAATGTTGGCCATCGCGGATTAAATTAGGGTTGAGCTTGAACGCCGGATGGAAAATCCCCACCCAAACTACGTTGCTTAGCCGTTCTACTAACTTTGCTTGGGCCGGTGTCATGCGTACTTTAAAGGCGAACTCGGGGATGTAATCCAACAATTCCGCTCCGGTTGAACTGACCTGCTCCTTCCACGCCTGCTCGATCGGCCCGGAAAATTGCACGATGTAATAGCCGCGCACCCCTTCTGCATAGCGATCGAGGGTTAGTACACCCGGTATTCTGGGCAACTCACCAAGCGCGGGTCGGAAGGTCGCTGCCTTAAGCAGGATGGGGGGCGCTTTCTCCTGCTGCCCAGGTTCCGCGAAACCCAATGTTGGCAAAAGGAGCGCAATAAGGATGGAACCCCCAACCAGTAATGAGATGATTTTCTTTCGCATTTTTTCTTCCTCCATAATAGGATGGACTTTGAATAATGATGCTTTCAATAGGACGCCGATGCGCAGAAATCAATTTTTTGTTGATACCATCTGCCCCTAAAATTAATATACGGCTCTGCGTCGAAAAGAAAAACTCAGAAGTACAACGCAAATTTATTCCTGGAATTTATGTATTTTCATCAAGAAAAAGCTTTTTGAACTGAGATCCTTACGGGGAACCAAGGGAGGCGACCAGGGTTCCCTCTCCGACATAAGAATGGATATAAGTGTTCGTTTTTGGGATCGAAATATGCACCAGTATAGAGCCTTTTTGCGGCAGAATCAATACTTTTCTTTTCAACTTCGGACATAAATACGGTGATGGAGCTTCTCCCACTCAAGTTTTTCCTATCCATATCTCAAATTCATCATTACACTATCATTCATAGGCGCGAAGCATCGAAGAGTCAATAAAACGATGCCTTTCTTGGCTTTTTTAAAGAGATGCTTCGCCTCTACTCAAGCTATAAAAGACTGTTGGAGTAATTCATTGTTAGGATCGTCCATGTCCGAACTCTACTCATCTTAACCTGTAGTTTGTATAAATCTCAAGAAACGGGGCAGATATTTCTTGACTTGTAGGGGAAGAGAGATGCGACTGAAAAGGCAGCCTTATCCAAAGATCTGCTTTTCTGCTCACGTCAACTTTTAACAATGAAGTGCACCACCCAATTAATGCACGAGCCCGACCTCAACTGAGGTCGGGCTCGGCGGCCGAGAGAAACTGGTTATTCCACTTCAAGCCCCAAGGCTTTGACGAGCATGAATGCTGCCATCGCGCGATCGAGTGGCTTGTTTGGACAAATCTTAAACTCAGGCTCTTTTTCGCATGGCCAGATCAGTCCAGCATGATAGGCCGCTTCGAGCCAGGGAGTATACCATTCCCATGTAGGCGCATCCACAAATAACCCTTCAGGCGAAAGTGGTTGATAATTCGAGCCATTCATGAGACGCAAGTAGAGCACCGATCCATCACTGACTTTGTGTAATGCCAGAGGGCAATAGTAATCATGATCGGCCGTGCAGCCTGAGGTGAACTCCGCATCCGCAATCGCTTCGATCCACTTAAAATGCCACATATCCTTCTTGACGTCCAAAAATGTCTCAGGCCCATCGATGGGAGGGACATAACTCACCCCATAAATACCTCGGGTAATCAGGACAGCAATCTCCGCTCGGGTAATCGTCCCATCAGGGCAATAAATGGAACCATCGAGGCTACAGCCAAAGGCATATCCCGCTTTATGAATCGCTTCGATGTAGCGATAGGCCCAATGATCCGTGGGCACATCCTGGAAGGATTGTGTATCGGGAGAGGCCGTTGGCGTGGGCGTTGAAGTGGTTGATGTGGGTGTGGGAGTGAAAGTCGTTCCAGTAGGAGTGGGAGTAACCGTCGGAGAAGCGGTTGCACTGGGCTTGATGGTGGGTGTACTGGTTGGGATGGGATCGTCAGTGGCCAACCCTGAATAGAGCAGCAAGTTCGGTGAATGGACGCCAAGATTTGACAAGCGGTTGGGAGTAGCATCCTCCAGTAAATTGTTAATGATAGCATCAGGGGACGCCTGCGGATTGTTTTCCAAGTAAAGCGCTACAACACCTGCCACAAAAGGAGACGCCATCGAGGTACCATCAGCGGTTTCCACAGAGGTATTGCTCGAATTCCAGGCGGAACGGATCTCAGTGCCTGGGGCGAAGAGATCAAGACAGGATCCAAAATTGGAGAAGGAGGCCATCGAATCGGAAGAGGTTGAGGCGCCGACTACAAGCGCCTGGGTGAGTCCAGCAGGTGAACTATTGCACGCATCCTTGCTCTCATTTCCGGAGGCTACAACCACGACGATCCCAGCCTTAATCGCATCAGCAACGGCATCATCTAAAACGAAGGATGAGGGTCCCCCCATGCTCATATTCACGACCGCTGGTTTTATATGGTTTGCCATCAGCCAATCCAAGCCTGCCAGAACCTCCGAAGTGGTCGCGCTGCCATCACAACCCAGGACGCGCACGGAATAGATCTGCGCTGCTTTGGCAACGCCATAAGTCTTGCCAGCGATGATGCCGGCTACATGCGTCCCATGCCCATGGCAATCATCGGCGCCGTAGTTATCATGAAAAGCAGAATAGGCATGATGGGCGCGTCCTTCAAATTCTTGATGAGTAATGCGGACGCCGGTATCCATCACGTAGACATTCACTCCTGCTCCAGTCAGGTCATATTCATATGCTCGGTCCAATACACTCTCGCGCTGATCGATACGATCCAACCCCCAGGGTGGGTTCGTCTGTGTTTCAAGGATGTGATATTCCTGCTCTGCCTCGATATAAGCCACCTGCGGATTCTTTCTCAACGCTTCCAGAGCTTCTATTGTCAATGTCGCAGAAAACCCTCGCAAAGCTCGGGAAAATTCACGATGAACCTTGCCCCCCCATGAGTAGTCGACATTATTGGCAAGGGCGTTTATGGTTCCCTCGCCCACCCCGTCCTTAAGCACAACAATATAGCGATGCTCTTCCGCTCCTCCTGGCGCCTGCCCCAGGAGAGGGGCACGATACAAATCATTCTCAGCCAATAGCCCTCCCGCCTCTAACCTTTGTGTAGTGGGCATGATAGCCAAGAGGAGAAGTATAAGTAACCCTAGAATCGGTCTTATTTTCAAACGCATAATCGATATCCGCTTTGATGAATTTGCATTGAATGGCGCCAAGGAGCACTCGGAAAAGGAGATCGTGGCTTGGCTGGCCTCCGGCTTTTTACTTTCTCAACAATAATTCATTGCCTTCTTTGACCGGAGTGTGCTTTCCCTCCGATCAGTTTCAATGTATGACGAAATTGTTCAACTATCAATGGGAGAGTTGTCCCAGAGGAAATTGCTGCAAAAAATTCATCAGGGGTAGCAAAAAGGAGCGATTCCTTTTCTGGGATCTCAATGATCCATACCATATTTAAACCAATTCACAGCCTTACCGGGAAATGCCTTCCCAGGTTGCGGCTGTGAACTGATGAGTAAGGAATGAGGCTTGAGCTCTTCTCCGCTGCTAATCCATTCGTAAACCTAAGAATGATTGGTGTTGACACTGACGCTCTTCACCCTTGTAGATATAGGACCAGGCAGCGTAATCATCCTCTGGATAAACGACTTGATAAGGAGCGAAAGCTTTTTGTATTTTGTCCAGGTCCCTACTGGCGCTCAAGCGCCCAAGATGAGTGGAGGGCCACTGTGATGCGCCCATTCGGTACTCGAGCTGCGCTTGCCAACAGGCTAATTCACCAAGTAAATCATCCTTGTCTTCAAATGAGTTGTCTAAAGCAAGCTCCACCAAAGAGGGGACTGCATCTTCGGTGAGCCCTGCTAAATAGGTGATGTCAAGATCGCTTGTTTTCTCCAGATGTGCAATATTCTGCTTTACGATGAAAGCATCCACATTAAGCAAGTTGAGTGTAAATGCAAAACCCACCGCCCCCAAAGCAAACGCTGGAGCAAAACGCCTTAATTGGTTGATGAATAGAAATATGAGGAAGATGAGCAATAGGACACCCATCCAAATGATAAAGATATGAGTATATGTCCGTAATCGTGTGAAACCATAGGCCTTCTCATAAAGCAACAAGCGCTTCATGGCTGAGACCAGGATGACCAATACCTCTGCAACCAACAACGAAGAAAGCCCGAGGAACCACCGCTTCTCATTGCGTTTCTTACGTTCCGACCAGGAGGCCAATCCAAAGATGAGCAGCAAAGAAAGGATGCCCACTGCCACCAGTTCGCCAAAGCCCTTTCGCGCATATTCCGAATAGTTATATCCAAGTGAACTGATGTTGGTTTCGCCGCCAAAGAGATAGGCAAATTGAATCCCAACAAAGATGGCAAAGAGTAAATCCACTGCTCCTAGGACAACCACGGATTCGATGAAACCTATAAATGGCTTAACCAACGGTTTTTCCTGTCCGATTAATGCACGCTTCTTTGGATCACGCAATGCCAACACGATCGCTCCCAAGAGAAAGAGGGCGCTGACAATAACGATCACCACTCTCCAGGTCAAGTCCGCCAATCTCTCTAGGTCAAGCCATTTCAAAGCCTCTTGGACGCTCTTTTCGAATACGAGGTCAGCAGCGCTGAGCAACATAATCAGGATTGCCAGAATCGGGACCGCCAGGATGATCCCCCTCAGAATCGCCAATGCCACCTCTTTCTTTCCACTACCTTTGAATACCTTGCGTTGAGCATCTCCCAACACCCTCCACGGGCGGATCCAGGCTTCGAAAGGCACCCACACGATTGCCACTGCCAGGTCTAACCAACCGTAATCGATTAATCGACCATGGCGGAATGACCTCACCCAAAGCGCGAGAAGCGCCAGTGTAAGGACAATGTTTAAGAAAATGGTCAGTGGTTCCAATCGAAGGCATACCATAAAAGATAAGAAGAGGATGGGTAGAGTCAAGGACAAACTCCAACGCGCGGGTTTAATCCCCTCTATAAAGGTTGCCCCGAGAAGTATAGCAACGCAAAGCAAAGCCCAAATAAAAAAGGAAATACCCAAAACATGACCATGGAAAAGCACTTCCACGCTCAGACCAAGAATCAAGCCCATCAGTGAAAGCCACAAAGGAAAACGGAACTTGACTTCCTCCTCGGTCGCCTTCTCTTCATCATTCTTTATAACTTTACTATCTTCCATGTCATCTGCCTCCTTTATTTTCCTGCTCTTCTCCTCCCTCATTCTATGTTCAAACGGACAGTTATCAACCTTTCAAGCTGAATTTCCGAAACCCAAAACCAACAGACATGCTAGACTTTACTATGAGACACTCTATCAATTTCCAACAAATGACTCTCAGTTCCTATCAAAGCCCGCTCTTAAATGGCAATTCAGATCCCGCAATCTTTACGAGGCCGATAGCGGTTCCAATAGCATCAGCCATGCTCCCAAACTATAAATGAAACACCTGAAGAAAGCAGCCTCCGTCTGGAAATAGGGGGATATGTGGCCGTCCTCATTTTTGTTTAGAGCTTTTTTAAGTGCAGTCAAAGGTGTAATGCCAGCAGGATTTCATTTCTATGGCTGATGAAGAATACCAAATTTAGCGAACCTGCTGTAAAATTCAATTGTTTGACGCTTAAGGCTTCAGAGAATCGCCGAGGAGGAAGACCATGTTTTCTCGTGCTTTTTCCATCTTTTGCACGATCATCACCTTATGTGCCTGCAGCTCATCACCTTCTACCGGCCTTACGACCTTGCCATCCGACCAAACAAATCAATCTGGACCATCGACCTCCTTATCTTCAACATCCCTGGAGTGGCTTCGTGTTCAGCCCTTTAAAACCGCTCCTGATACTCCCCCCAACATCGTCCTGACCGAATTACCAGAGGGGTTCCGGATTCTAGGAACAGAAATGGGCGCAAGCGAGTTACCCAATGGAGAAAGGACGCTCCGAATTGCAGTAGCTTATGAAAAGCCCATTGAGGGTAAGGTTTTTGTTGAGAATAGCGTTCAAATCGAATTCTACAGTTACCAGAGCGTCGATGGACGGACATCCCATCTTGGTTTGTTATCTGAGCAAGGATATCAATGGTCCCTTGAAGAGATCAACAATAACAAAGTTGCTCGCTATTTGAATGGCGTCGATGGCTTCGTGTGGGTTTCGGGATCATACCTGATCGTTATTTATAGCGGCTTGGATGTCTCCGAGCAAGCTCCCTGGGTGAAGACTTTTGCAGAGATCTATTTGGAACTATTCCCGCCAGAGGAAGGGTGAATATCACCGATTCGGGGAAAACCAAAAACCGGAAACCGAATTCTCTCCATCTAGCTCGCCTTCTCTGATTCCAAGCCAGAAAATATGCTCTTGATCAGAGAGACGGGGATCTCCTCGAGGACTGACTGCGCTGACTACACTCCTGAATTTGGAGAAACAGGAAGGCGGTCACCCTCTTCTATCGAAACTATTAATGAGCTATTAGCACAGCTTGGTCCATTAGAAATGAGAGCTGTTTTATACTTCACTACCGCCGAATTGACCCGCTGAACGGAATTTTGCTCATTCAAATGATGGCAAACCTTAGGTAGACTGCTGAAGTTTTCATTGGATAGCATTGATTAAAGGCAAGCCAGGGACGACAGAATTCTGTCCTTCAACAATACCAACCTATCGATATAATCCAACTTGATCACCCTGCTTTCGATCTCTACAAGCTGCTCATAACTTGAGACAAAACCAATAGAACCTGAAGAGAAGATTATTTATATCCATGATTAAATGAAGGACTTTAACCTTTTTTCCCGTGACGGATTAGCATAACTTGTAATTATTCTTGGGGTAGTATAAAATCATGCTAACCTGGGTTGCCAGACCTAGTTCCAAAGCACTTCTTACTGTTATTGTTCATTCAGTTGGAGACTCACCCTTTCCAGAATGAACGAAATGACAGTAAGTAACCGACCGTATCATTTCCTCTGGAAATCTTCGCTGAACACGAAGCCTATCAAGGTTTCCAGCGAACCTATCTCATGGCCTTGGCAATAGATTGGCCACAGCCCCCGCGCCTGTTTAAAGTATAGAACGAGAGTTCAAAGGTGTCCCCGACATATTATCGCGGGATTGTTGGGGTAATAAAAAGGGGAGGAAAGAGGATATGATGAAAAGCAGAAATGTTCATGATCCATGCGAAGAGCGAGAGAGCAGCCCTATTCTTTTGGCACGTAAATTGAGGCGTTTCTTCCAAAATCGCAAGAGGCAAAACGGGCAGGGGTTATCGGAGTATGCGATCATCATCTTGCTTGTCGCCCTGGCTGCTGTAATTGTGGTCGCCCTATTTGGATCAGCCGTCAAGGGTCTCTACTGTGACACAATCATTAAAGCATTCCCAGAATACGCACTCTCTTGTGTTGAAGATCCAAAAACATCATCGTCAGACGAACAGGAACTTGCTATCACAGCTGTGGCTGCATACCGATCTTTCAATGGAATCATCATTATCGCTGCAAAATCGCTTTACGGATCGACCGGACAGTTAAGCGTTGAGGGATACGGACCGATGGATTGGAATTCGGAATATAATGGCTACATCTTACGTACTCAGACCGATCACCCGCCATCGACCGTAACCATCGTCTCAAGTAACGGTGATTCGATTACGATCGACGTGATGATAAGATAAACCATCACGCCAAATCTTTAATACGAATAAATGATCGGGGATGTTGTAGAGACATCCCCATTTATTATCGACAATGATACAAGGCGTATATGGCTGGCTGAATATCGGTCCGAACATAAAAATCCGATCTGATTATTCAATTCAGGTTTTTACTACATATCAGCAACTTTTTACGGATTGTGAGGGACAGACAAATGCTGACAGCAGACTGGATCCCTTCCTTTCACAATTTTCCGATCTCCTCTATCTTAAAGCGATAAGCAACTTATTTTTGATCATGTCATCAATATGAGGAAAGTCCCATGACCGAACTGCTTTTCAACTCTCGACGTTCACCCATCCTTGGCTGTAAAGGGATAGTCGCCGCATCCCAGCCTTTGGCTGCCCAAGCGGGATTGAAGATCCTTTCAAAAGGCGGCAACGCCGCAGATGCTGCTGTGGCGACTGCAGCAGCCTTGGCGGTCACCGAACCAACGTCCACAGGAATTGGTGGTGATTGCTTTGCACTCTACTTCCATGCAGCAATGTGTCAAGTCACTTCTTTGAACGCCTCCGGCCGCGCTCCAGCGAAGTTGAATCTTGATTTACTTGCGGAACAAGGGTTCCGAGAGGAATTACCGCCTTTCCACGCCCACACCGTGACTGTGCCAGGGGCTTGCGCCGGCTGGTGTGATCTTATCGCTCGCCATGGAAGCATGTCATTAGAGGATGTGCTTACACCGGCTATTCAATTGGCCCAGGAGGGTTTTCCTGTCGCTCCCATCACAGCCTATTTTTGGGATCGCGGGATTGAGAAGCAATTGGCTTCTGCTCCTGGAGGCTTGGAGCTCACGATAAATGGCAACGCCCCGAAAGCAGGAGAGATCTTTCGCAATCCTGGTCTTGCCCGAACGCTTCAAGTGGTCGCGCAGGGTGGAGCGGATGCCTTTTATCAAGGCGGCATTGCGGAAGCGATCGTAGCTACCCTCCAGGCAGCAGGAGGTGTGATGGAGCTTCAGGACTTGGCTTCCCAGCAGAGCACCTGGGATGATCCCATCTCCACCACCTACCAAGGCATTCGCATATGGGAATGCCCGCCAAATGGACAAGGAGTAGTTGCGCTTATCGCCCTCAATATCCTGGAAAACTTCGACTTGACTTCACGGGCGCCTTTAAGCCCACAGAGACTTCACCTGATCATTGAATCCCTGCGGTTGGCTTTCTCCGATGCCCTGCAAACCATTGCCGATCCGCAATTCACTTCAATTCCACTTCATGAACTGCTTTCAAAGGAATATGCCAAAAAAAGAAGCCAACAAATCCACCAACGGCAGGCCAATCCTAATCCGATGCCTGCTCATTTCTCATCGCCATCAGACACCGTGTATTTGAGTGTCGTCGATGGTCATGGAAATGCATGTTCTCTGATTAATAGCAATTACATGGGTTTCGGAACAGGGATTGTCCCATCAGGATGGGGATTCACCCTTCAGAATCGAGGCCTTGGTTTTAGTCTGGATCCATGTCATCCTAATGCGTTGGCGCCCAGAAAACGCCCCTACCATACCATCATTCCGGGGCTCGCCACACGAGAAGACCATTCTCTTTATGCCTGTTTCGGTGTGATGGGTGGATTCATGCAACCTCAAGGCCATATACAGGTGGTCCTCGGGCTCTTACAAGACAGCCTTGATCCACAAGCTGTCCTCGATCGCCCACGCGTATGTCTTCAGGGGGGTGATCCAAAGGGGAGTGTTGCACTGGAAGAGGGCATCCCATCTGAGACGATGAAGCAGTTGATTGCTTGGGGACACGCAGTTGAAATGGTTACAGGACATGCCCGCTCCCTTTTTGGTCGTGGGCAAATCATCTATCGTGATCCAAGGACCAATGTCTTTTGGGCAGGCAGTGACCCGCGGGCGGATGGATGCGCGCTGGCCTTACCCTGAGACTTATCTCACTCCATCCGAATTTTGTAGTCCATCATTTGTAATGCCATCTCAATGAGTCGCCCTCGTATGAGCGGATGCTGGCAATTTTCAAACTTCTTCGAACCGAAATTTGTTTATGGCGGTCATCCTATCGTACTCAAAAAGGGAATCGATTACTCCCGTATTTAGAAGTCCTTTCATGATCCGCAACCATTTTGACCACGTATGATTATCATATGAAAGCCTTCGTCCATTGGCATCCCGACAATAGATGGGTGCATTGCATAGGGTATTGCATCTTATACTCGCGCGGTGAGAGATGGATGGCGTGGGGCGACGTAGTGGCCCCACGCCACCCACTACCTCGACACTATAGATAATATACAACATCAGATGGAATACACCCCAATAGATACCCTACTGGACATGCCTGGTCCAGACGTGATATCATCTTCTGCGAGGTTGGATTATGGCCAAAAAGAAATCTCGCATGCCAACAGCACATCAAAGACGGCGTTTACGCCTGCAGGAAATCATCTTTATCGCTCTGATCCTGGTTGTGATTGCCTCGTTCATCATCACCCTCTTCATGTGATGAAGGGTGCCCTAAGGCAATCCAAAATCTTGTAGGATTTGACTCCTCAAAAAAAGCAGGGAAAAAGGTTCTATTCTTTCTAAAATTATTGTGGAAGGCGGGTTTTAATACCGGTCTATCCAACGATGGCAATTATGATCTTCTCCGAATGGGCGAGATTGGGATCTCGGCCTATTCTTGTTCGAAATGGGATCTCTCATCCCTCATGGCGGCGCTCAGCTGCCATGGGTAACTACCTTCAAAACCGCAGCCAAAAATAGAAGAGCCGATTCGATATGTCATTCTGGTGCGGAGCGAAGAAACCCTAAGATGATCTCATAAAAAGTGCTATCTCAGGAACCCTTCGTTGCGGCGTTTATCATGAGCGAAGCCGAGGAGATCCTCAGAATGGCATAATTATGATTGATTTTCATCCATAGTAGTGGCGGTTGACCGCCAG
>CAYGXU010000085.1:0-14466 GCA_964353875.1 uncultured Anaerolineaceae bacterium
TGGGGCTTGATATTGTGCTGGTATGCTGAGGAGTTTGCCGAATTGGGCTGAGCAGGTACCATTTTTTGACATATATTTGGCTTCAGATGAGGACTGAAGGTAGCTCCAAAATTGTGCTATCATATAGTGCATTCCTAAAAAAGTGATATTCTTTTGCGATTTTGACTATGGAGGAGGGATTCCAATCGAAGGGGCGGTAACAAACGATGGGATGGTCCATTGATCAAGTCGTTACATTCATAGGGTTCGGTGCTGTTTTTGGCTTGGTGATCACGGCCTGGATTGGTTGGCAGCAAATCCGATCCGCCAATCGATTGCCCTTTTTCATGCTGAAGCGCAAAAGGATTGCGCAGGGGTGGCGTTTACTGCTGTTGGGCGCTTCCTTTGCGCTGATCGCCCTCTTCACACTCTTCTTTGGTCGCCAGGTAGCGTACACAATCGTCCCTCCCACCCCATCGATCACGCCGACCATGACCGTAACCGTGACTCCAACAATCACGCTTACTCCCACAATCACACCTGTCCCCACGGTCACACCAACGCCCTCCATCACAGTGACGCCATCCTTACCCGAATCAATCCGTTCTCAAATTAAAGCCAGTGTGACACCTGGCGAGCAGGCAGCTTTTAGTACGATCCAAATCGCTCGCAAATTGGGGAATTTCAACAAACCCATCGGGATCGCTGAGTCATTCATTCTGCCCGTGGGCAGGTTGTATGGCGCCTTTTCCTATAACAATTTACAAAACGGCATTCCGTGGACCGCCCTGTGGTACCGTGGCAATGAAATCATTTGCTCCGAATCCAAACCCTGGGATGGTGGGACAGGGGGATATGGTTATACAGAGTGTGAACCTGAGCAATGGCTGGAAGGGGAATATGAGATTCAGATGTTCCTCGGAGAGTTTTGGAAAGTATCAGCGCGCTTTAGGATTTTAAGTGAAGCTGCAACGGAAACGATCACCCCTCAATTGACCGCGACGCCATAATCCCGCCTTTAAAATCAACCGAATCTGATACAGTGTAAAAACCTTCTCTGAGGGGGGCTTATGGGATGTCGATACTCCTGATCGTTTTAGCGAAGCATTTTCAGGGCAGTGGTGTTTGAGAGTTATCGATAAAAGCTGATTGGATCAAGTGAAGAAGAGCCTCGTACCCCTGTGCCAATGGCGGAATTTCAATAAATTCTTCCATACTATGTGCACCTGCGCCTCGCGTGAGACCAACGCAAATTGCCGGTAGACCCATGCTGAGAGGCATGCTTGCATCGGTAGACCCGGGCTCCAAGAAATAGGTTGTTTCACCGACAGAAAGAAGGGCTTGAATGGCGGATAAGACGAGGGGATGGTCTTCCCGAATGCCGCCTCCAGGTCGCTCCCCGATCACGCTTGAGGTGATGCGAATTTCCTTCTCATCATACTTGGCATTCGATTTTTGGATCGTATCAGCAATTTGATCCAAAACTTCCATGCTTTCCGAACGTACGTCAAGATCAAAGTAAGCCTGCCGGGCGATAGAATTGATCGTGGTCCCGCCGTGAAAAGATCCAATATTCAATGTAGTTTTGGGTTTAGTTGGCAGGGGTGTTTGGATTATTTCATTTCCGATTACCAGGAGTGCATGAATGGCAGACTCCCTTCCGTGATGAATCCATGAATGCCCTCCTTGACCTTCTGCCGTGATTCTAAAACGCCTGACTGGCAGACCTTTATGGTAGATATGACCCAACGCCATACCTTCCAAAACAATATAAGCGGAGATGCGATTTCCGAACCTTGATATCACTTGCCTCATCCCCATGAGATTTCCCAGACCCTCCTCTCCGACGTTCGCAACCAACCAGACATCACCTGGTAAAGATTGAGAAGGCAAGTCTTGTGCTAATTCAAGAAGCCCAGCCACAGCGACGGCATTGTCACCCACACCCGGTCCAATGAGTCGATCGGTTGTACGTTGAATGGCGAGGCATGCATCTATGGGAAAGACAGTGTCCAGGTGGGCGCTGATGACTAAAGGTAATCGATCACCGCCTGGAATCCTCAAATAAGTGTTCCCTATAGGATCTTGCTCCGGAGGAGGTAAGTCGAATTGACTGAACTGCTTGTGTATCCATGCAGCGCGGGCACTCTCCGAGAAGGTGGGAGCCGGGATCGATTGAATGCTGATCGTTCGTTCCAAGAAACGTTTGAGATCCATGATCAAATTATCCTTACGGAGGGGCGCAAAGAGTCCAGGCGTGCTTTTGTCAAACCGGGTAATGTATCGAGGGCGTAGAAGGGGCCGATGCCCTCGACTGTGATCGATGAGGAGATAGCGCCGTGCAACGCGGCTTCAACTGGATCACCGGTTTCCGCCAATCCTACTAAAAAGCCTCCACAGTACGAATCTCCTGCGCCTGTGACATCGATAATTTTTACAGGGTAAGCGGGGATATGCCTGCGTTGTCTTGAAACCTGATCCCAAACATACTGCCCTTCCGCTCCGCATTTGATAACTACGATGCGACAGCCCATTTCTCCGAAGGCCTCAGCCATTTCCCAGATACTAGGCTCCGCTGGGCGAAAAAAAGCGCTGGCTTCCATTAAACTCGGTAGGAAGGCATTCAGATCACGTATGATCACGGCTACTTCCGTACGAAAAGTGGGATCCATATAGCGAGTGGATGGATCGATGGTCACAAGGGGGACATTCCATTCTCGCAGACGAAGGGGAATGGTCGTATGGGAAAGGTAGTGCGCAGGTGAGAGATGGACTGCACGAGCATTTTTTATGGATGCAAGTAAATCATCAGGTCGAATGGCTAAAGGATCAAATTCCTTCCGGTCATCTTGACCCTCAGTCGAGGAGCGATAATCGAGTAGCTTCTTAGGAAGGGGCTGTCCAACGCGCAAGAAATGTGCGGCAGGATTCGAGTCTACACGTGTCTCCTCTGAGGTATAAGCATAGAATGTGCGTGTGTCCTGCGGTTGGGGTAATTGAACAATCCCTTGCGTATCAAAGCCAGCATCTTGAAGGGATTCAATCCATTGGGCAGGATAATTTGATCCGATGCGGCTTACAATCCCCACGGAATCAGACCAAAGGCGAGCCCCCACGGCGGAGTAGATCGCATTACCGCCCAAGATATCAAGATAGACTCGACCATCGTGGGTGATAAAATAGTCTTCTCGCATTCCCCCCACAAAAATATAACGGGTGTCATCCTGTTTCATCATGAACGATTATACTGATTAGCCCAAGGAGGATCAATGCATAACACTCTTATGGATCAAATCTACAGAGCGCCGGAATTCATGTCGCAGGCCTGGCAGGATAGCCTAGGCAGTGTAGAAACAGCACTGCAATCCATCCCTTCTTCAGTTGAACATATCTTACTCACGGGCTGTGGCGATTCCCATCATGTTGCGATAGGTTTGGAGATGGCCTTTCGGTTGTGGAGTGGCCGTATGGTAAGAAGCGGACCTGCCATGCAGGTTGGACGTTATCTCATCCCCCATTTATCCGTGAGGGCCGAGAAAACCCTAGTCGTGGGGATCTCAAATTCGGGGGAGGTAGCGCGTACGATTGAATCGGTAGAGCTGGCCGCCCAGGTCGGAGCGCCCACACTGGCAATAACGCTCTCTCCGAAGAGCACTCTGGCAAAGGCGACAGATGCCTGTATCTTTATCGCTCCTATCATGTCATCCGGTCCTGGATTGCTGAGCTACCTGGCTTCGCTATTGATGGGATTCGCCCTATGTGCCATGCTTTCGGATGAGGCTGGGCGAGCAGAGATCAGGGATGGGGTGGAATCAATTGTCAGGAGTTTCGATCAATGGCATTCGCAGGAACAATCGAAAGGGATGCAATTGGCAGAGGAAATACAAGGCAGGGAGGCCTGCGTCTTTGTTGGAGCGGGTCCTGCGTATGGGAGCGCGTTATTTTCGGCTGCGAAAGTGATCGAGGCAGCGGGTGTGCCTGCCTGGGGGCAGGAATTGGAGGAATGGGCACATTTAGAATATTTCTGCGAACCTGCCGGGATACCAACCTGGATGCTGACAACACAGGGGATGGCAGTGGATCGTGAGGAAGAGGTAATAGAAGCAGCAAGGGTGATCGGGAGACATGTTGTCGTCACTCAGTGTGTAGCGTTTGATGGATTATCGGCATGGGCGAGGGAGGCTCTTTCCCCCTTAGCTCTTTGGGTGGGTCCATCCACATTTGCCGCGACTCTGGCTGGTCGGTTGGGAGAAGAGCCTTTCCGAGGTTTCCGTGGAGGTCGGAGCGTTGAGGAGGGAGGAGGTGCGAGTCGTATTCGCACGAGTAAAAGACTGGATATCGCAGATTTGCCGTCTGGGCGAAGTGGGGTCAAGGACGATCGATGATGACAACTGTAATTAAGTGACACTGGATGGATTTCTTCAGGGCTTTGTTATGTGTTATCTTGCGGTGATTCTGAAAATGGTTATAATAAGAAAAGCGGCAGCTGATTACCTATCACGCTGCCATTTTTTAAGGCCGGGACTTCTTCATGGGCGATGGGAATATTCTCTTAATTGAAAGCGAGCGGACGAGTGCGCCATCCTTTGCGCCTGCTTTGGAAAAGAAAGGCTATTCTGTTGCCATTTTCCATGATGTTGATTTAGCATTAAACTCGGCAGAAAAAGAACCCCCAGATATCATTGTTCTAGACGCGGCTTCCATGCGTACGAGTGGTATTCGGATGTGCCGAAATATTCGCTCAAAGTTGGATGGATTCCCGATTATCCTCGTATCCCCCCAGGGATCGAACGATGATCCCAATAGTGGAGCGAACCTCACATTAGTTCAGCCCTTTACCGCACGGAAATTGCTCAATCGAATCGCACGTCTTCTTCCCGGGGACGAGAGTTACGTATTAGAGGTAGGCCCTATTCGCATGAATTTGGCTCAGCGTAAGGTGGATGTCCTTGGAAAGGAAGCGCGATTGACTCCTAAACAAGCTAAATTGCTTGAGGCGTTCATGCTCAATCCTGGCCGGCTACTTAGCCGGAAATTACTCATCAAACAGGTTTGGCATACAGATTATATTGGCGATACGCGTACATTGGATGTTCATATGAGTTGGTTACGACAAGCGATCGAACCTGATCCTGATCAACCGGTATTTCTAAGAACGATTCGAGGAATGGGGTACCGACTGGATTTACCCGATACTCATTGATCATAGCCTTTTAGAAGTAAAGGGTTATTCCTAAATTTTGAGGTTGGATGATGATCCAGCCTCTTTCTATTTTTTAACCGCGCCAAAAAAGCCCGAAACAGAAAAAGAGAACGCACATATACCCCCTATTCCCAAACGGAGGCTGCTTTCTTTAGGGGATTCATTTTATGGTCGGACAATTATTAAGAGAAACCAAAGGTCAGCATTGATTCACAACCTTAGACATTCGAAATGACAATGTGAGGGACGTTCGAATCAACCACGGTGATGGGCGCCAGGAGTCGGAAGATCATATGGTGATTTGCTGCAAACCTTGAAAGTATGTGCCAATAGAATCAGCTATACGTACGCAAATCGAGTAAACCCCATTTTCAGTATAGCGATGCATAAGGGTCGGCTGCAATTGCTTCGATCGCCATGGACGAACCGAACAGGATTGACTGTGAAAACTGACGCCATCGAAGCTCCAATCCACTTCCCACAGATCAATATTTTCGGGGAAGGCGGATGGATCAAGGGGAGTTGGTCCTAAAAGATGGATTTCCACATTCCCTCCATGCTGAATAACCCGAAATAATTGATCCTTGGTGTGCACGAAATCAGGCTGGTTAGTGGCTAAAACCTGGAATGGCGCCTTCCGCTGGGAAAGAAGCAACCTTCGATAGGATATATGAATGGCCAAAGGAATGTGATCACAGCCAATCCAGCATCGATCCAATTGATCCGCCACTCCTAAGGTTGTCCCTGAACCGCAGAAAAAATCCCCGACGATGTCGCCGGAATTGCTGGAGGCGCGGATGATCCGTTCGAGTAAAGCCTCTGGTTTTTGGGTCGGATAACCGGTTCGCTCCTTATGGAGGCGCGCCACTACAGGGAAATACCACCAATCCTCAGGAACTTTACCTTGTTTTAGGTTGGGTTTTTTTCCAAAGCCGGCGCGTGGAGAAGAGGCGAATGTTTTATAGGTTGAGGGATGGTAGGGAACACGAATAGCGTCAGAGTTAAAAGTATATTCGTCCGATTTTGTATACACTAAGATCGTGTCGTGTTTGCGCTTGAAAGCAGAACGGATGGGGGAAGGTCCATGGTAGACCCAGACAATCTCGTTTAATAAACGATTGGGTCCAAAAATCTCGTCCAACAGCAGACGAGCGTACGCTGAAGCGTGCCAATCCAGATGCAGGTAGAGAGTCCCATTAGGAGCGAGCAATCGGTGCATGAATTGTAGGCGGATGAAGAGCATGTCCAAATAATCGCTGATGTTCTTCCATGTATCTTGATAACCCTCGATTGTCTCCCATTCGGAAGGATTACGCGAATCCTCATTACGTCCAATGCGCGCCGAATAATCTTTGCCAGTTAGGAAAGGCGGATCGGCATAGACCAGGTGTACCTTTCCCTCAAACTCCGGCAATAGGGAAGTCATTACTTGCCGGTTGTCTCCTAAGATTAACATATTGGCTTTCTCTTTGAATGCAAATTGATGTGGCTGGGAAGGGACATAAGAGACAGAATGAAGTTTTGAGGGTTTGAGATCGCCGGAATCAATACAACGATCCCACTCCAAAGTAGGGAATAATATGCGATTGGGGTTCTTCATCGTGGTCCTTAGGGCTCAAATCGCTGCTGAATCACCTGTGCAAGCGTTGGGGTACCGATCTCCTGCAATTCATAGCGAATGCGTTGAAACGGTTTCTTTATCTTGATTAGTTTACTGAGATCAATCGGTGTGCCAATAACCACTACATCCACATCCGCTCGATTGATGGTCTCCTCTAATTCTCTGATTTGCTGATCACTATAGCCCATCGCTGGAAGTACATCGCCTGTGGTTGGATACTTTTTATAGATTTCTGCAATTGACCCAACTGCAAAAGGTCGAGGATCAACGATCGATTGGGCGCCAAAGCGTTTGGCTGCTACCCAACCGGCTCCAAAGGCCATCTCACCATGGGTCAGTGTCGGTCCATCTTCAATGACCAAAACCCGCTTTCCTCGCAGGGCATTGGGATCGTCAATGAAAATGGGGGAAGCTGCATCAATCTGGATCGCGTTCGGATTGAACTTTTCGATATTCCTTCGAACCGTGGTGATATCCTCTAGAGAGGCCGTATCAATTTTATTGATCACGATTACATCGGCGCATAACAGATTTGATTCGCCAGGGTAGTAGCGCAATTCGTGTCCTGCGCGATGGGGATCCAAAACAACGATATGTAAATCGCTTTTAAAGAACGGCAGATCATTATTCCCGCCATCCCATAAGATAAAATCCACTTCCTGCTCTGCCTTTCGAAGGATAGCCTCATAATCGACACCAGCATATACAACCACACCCCGGTCGATGTGTGGTTCGTATTCCTCCCGTTCTTCGATCGTGCAATTCGCAGCAGTTAGATCTTCGTAGGAAGCGAAACGTTGGATAGCCTGTTTAACCAGGTCGCCGTAGGGCATGGGATGTCGTACAACAGCAATTCGATGTCCGAATTCCTTGAGAATATCTGCGACTCGTCGAGTAGTCTGGCTCTTGCCACTTCCAGTGCGGGTCGCGCAAATCGAAATGACTGGTTTTTTCGATTCCAGACGAGTGTTCTTCAACCCCATCAGTCGGAAGTCAGCCCCTGCCGCAAGGACTTGAGAGGCTTTATGCATGACATACTCATGGGAAATATCGCTATAGGCGAAGATTACTTGGTCAATTTGATTTTGTTGAATTAGATCTGTAAGCTGGTTTTCGGGATAAATCGGGATTCCATTTGGATAATCGGCGCCGGCTAATTCGGTTGGATACTGGCGCCCTTCAATATTGGGAATCTGAGTTGCTGTAAAAGCAATCACCTCATAGTCTGGGTTGCTGCGGAAGTAGACATTAAAGTTGTGAAAATCACGCCCGGCAGCTCCCATGATAATGACACGTTGTGGTTTCATATTGATATTAGACCTCCCAGGGATAATCATCGTTGAGCAAATTGGTTACCAATCGATTAACCCAACCTGCACCGGTTACATGACTTCTGGCGCTGCAATTCCAAGAAGACGCAGACTATTCGCCAGTGTATGGCGGGTGGCTGCGGTCAGACGTAAGCGAAAATCGCGGATCTGTTGCTCCGCCTGAAGAACAGGGCAGTGTTGATAGAACTCAGTGAAGTCCTTTGCAAGGTCATACACATAATTGGCGAGGAAGAGGGGTTTATAATTCTCAGCTGCCCGTAGAACGATATCAGGGAAGCGAGATAGTCGATCCAGGAGTCCAACTTCAGCTGGTTCAAAATCATATTCAGGGATCAAAGCTTGGGGTAGCCCTCCTGCCCGAGTGAGGATGCTATTAGCGCGAACATGAGCATATTGGATATATGGTGAAGCTTGGCCCTCGAAATTTAAAGCCCGATCCCAGTCGAATGTGGCAACTTTATTGTTATCAACAGCCAGAAGAGGATACTTTAACGCGCCCAAGGCGACCTCTTGGGAAATTTTTTGTTTGTCAGCGGTACTCAAATCAGGATTTTTCTCTTCAACAATGGTGGAAGCGCGGATATTCGCTTCCCTTAGGAGATCGTCAAAAAGCACGACTGTCCCTTCACGTGAAGACATCGTAACGTTCCCTGGAAGGTTGACAATTTCATAGGAGAGGTGGACACAATTTTTCGCCTGCTCGTACCCCATTAATTCCAAGGTCTTAAAAATTTGCCTGAGGTAAAGCGATTGTCGTACATCGATCACATAGATAGAGCGATCGATCTTCCATTCATCGAATTTTTTAATCGCTAAAGGGATGTCTTTCGTGGCATATAATGAAGTTCCGTCGCTTCTAAGAACGACCAAGACACGGTAGGTCTCTTCTTTAAGCCCCAGGAAATCATCGATTTTAATCACGACGGGGCCGCCTTGTGCGCGCTCGTCGGAAGCAATACCCCGCTGGATCAATTCATCAACGATTTTCTTTCCTCGCTCCTCGACCTCACTTTCAAAGAAAATGACATCAAACTGCTCGTCAAGGATTGCATAGATTTCTTTGAATCCCTCGAGGCTCCATTGTCGGGTTTTCTTCCAAAAGTCAATCAACTCCGGATCGTGAGCGTCCCAGCGAGCGAAAATCTGGCGGGCTTCTGCTTCATATTGTGGATTCTCTTCTACTAATCGAGTCGCTTCGGAATAAACATTTTGCATCCAACGTGTTCGATCTCCTGAAGGCTCTTCCCCTTGATGAAACTTTAAATAACACCACAGCCATTTAATCACATGCCAGCCGATATCTCCCAGGTAATTGGCTCGTACTGTATCGTAACCGGCGAATTCGAGAATATTGGCCATCGCCCCACCGAGGATCACATTACGTAAGTGCCCCACATGGAACGCGTGGTGTGTGTTGGGTTGGGAGTACTCAACCATCACACGTTCTTCCTTCGATTGCCCTGATCCAAAGGTTTCTTTTTCTTTCAAGATTGTATCAACTACTTGTTGGGCATAGATTTTGGTCTCAAGATAAAGGTTAAGATACCCGCGCACTGCCTCAACACGAGAAAAACCTTCGGGGAGGTGAATCTGTTGGCAGATCGATTTCGCGATTTCCTGTGCACGTTCTGGGACAGCGATGCGTTGGCCGCTGCGCGCTTCCGCAGCAGCTATCTGAAAGCTCATGGCGGTGGCAAATCCCCATTGTCCGGAAAAGGGGAGGGGAACCCAATCGATCCTTTCTAGACGAGGCAGATCTAGGGTGTGAACCAATTTCCTAATTTCATTGCTAATGGATTGAAGCTCTTGGTCGAACATGAGGTCATCTCAAGTTTTTCTAGATTATAGCATTCGCTCCTGAAAACGTAAAAAGACGCACCCTTGGGCGCGTCTTAACTCTTTGGATGAGAGCAGAATCTCATTCGACTGGCCCGGTTTCCTTCTCCAGCTTTGACAGACGCGCGATGAGCCTGCTCTTGCGGCGAGCAGCATTATTGCGATGTATAACGCCTTTTAAAGCGGCGCGATCGAGTTCGCTGATTGCCTGTTTCACTGCTTCTGTTGAGGCACTGTAATCACCGCTTTGAACCACCTCGCGCGCTTGTTTGACATAGGTCCGTGAGCGTGATCGAATGGTTTTATTTCTTACTCTGCGTTTTTCATTTTGACGTATGCGTTTCTTCGCTGAACGTGTATTAGCCAACATAACCTCCCGATTTAGCAAATACAAAAAACAATTTTATCCTAGCCCTCTCATGCTGTCTAGGTATAGATCGAAAGTAAAAGATATCCATTTTGCAAAAACCTCCCCTCGAATAAGTGGCATCAGTCTCAATTTCAATAGGGATCGATTCTGAAGGAATAACAGCGAAATTTCTCTGATTTTACTAAGCATGATCCATCGACTCAGGTTGTATGTTTGATCTTAGGGATTCTTCGCTCCACTTCGTTCCGCTCAGAATGACATTTCTTCTTGTGTCATCCTGTGGAGTCCTTCGGCTTCGCTCAGGATAAACTCCGCAACGAAGGATCCCCGGGACGAGGCTTTGATGCGATTCATCTTAGGGATTCTTCGCTCCACTTCGTTCCGCTCAGAATGACATTTCTTCTTGTGTCATCCTGTGGAGTCCTTCGGCTTCGCTCAGGATAAACTGGGGGATGAAGGATCCTTGCAGCGCGTATTTGATCCGTTTTCTCTTGAGCAGCCTTCGCCTCCACTGCATTGTGCGTATAATGACGATCGGGAAAGATCATTAGAATGATCAACCGTCCCCAAACCCGCTTCTGAACTGTACTTAACTCTTCAATCTGCGAATCCCATCTCCTCGATGGAGATGTCAGCCTCATGGCGTACATAAAGCGACCTTTCGAGCATGTTGTCGTATAAGGTCCAATTTCTTCCTTGCTTCTTCGCATCCTCGATGAGAGATTTGAAACGATTTACTTGGGCATCGAGGTACTCCAAGTGATGGAGTGCGATAGCTTCCATGGTTTTTGGCCGGCGGGGAGAGCCAAACTCATAACGTCCATGATGGGCAAGGATCATGTGTTGTAGCCGAAAAGCCAGATCCTGTGGAAAATCCGGTTGCGAAGCGATGGCTTGGGAGAGTTGTTGAGTTCCGAGGATGACATGACCTAAGAGGCGACCTTGATCTGTAAACCCAAAATCGCATTCCCACTCGTATTCCTGCAATTTCCCGATGTCATGCAACAAGATACCGGTCATAAGAAGATCTCGATCAATTTCAGGGTAGAGGTCTAGTAAAGCAGGCGCGAGTTGCAGGATTTCGTAGGTATGTTCGAGAAGACCTCCCAGATAGGCGTGGTGGATACGAACGCCCGCGGGCGCCTCTTGAAAGGTCTTACGAAAACCTTCCTGATCGAAAAAATGATGGGCAAGTTCAGCAAGATAAGGATTCCCAATGCTTTTGAGTACTGCATCGATGCATGTCATCATCATGGCAACATCGCGTGAAGTGGATGGTCGCATGTCAGCCAGATCGTATTCTGCAGGGTTGGCCGGTCGAATGCGTTGAATCCGGATTTGAAGTCGGTCTTTGAATTTTTCCGTTTTCCCATCGACTTTCACGATGGTCTGTCCCTCCATAATGGCGGCAACTCTCTCCGCATCTTCCCAGATTTTGGCTTCAATTGTCCCACTCTTATCCGCAAGCGATAGACGGAGATAATGGCCTCGGGTCATATCTCGAAATGCTTCCAGCCATAGATTTCGCATGACATAAAATCCAATCAATTCTTGACCATCCTCTAATTCTGCAATCCAAGGTCCTTTTTCTGGGTGTTTTGCTTGTTTCATCTTAGTGTCCTTTCCTTTCATAATTCCCGCTGATTAGGCGAAAAGAGATTCAAGAACCAGGAACATCTTAGAGTAAGAGAACCTCTGCATATGCAGTTTTCAATCTAGAGCTGAAATTCCTCATCTTATAGAATTGGTTGGCGATGAAATTCAAAGCAAGTTATTAAGACGCTAATCTATTGGCTGCAATGTCGTCATCAAGATCGACGATTCTGCCCTTTCTTTGAATCAGTTCGAAGAACCCTGTGTTAACAATCAGAGAGCGGAGCGATCATCCTTTGGCCAGGCTATTTACTGATTGTGAGTTCTTTGAGCGGCGGATTCGGGATCAATATTATGATAATCGTATTTACAGTAAAAAATCAACCGATTCTCGTATCGAGGAGGGAATAGGATTGGAAAGAATCGAGATGCGATTATTGTTCAATGGGGATTGGGGATGGCGTGGGAGTAATGAGTATCTCTCCAAGACGCTTGATTTCCTCCTCGGCTCGATCGCGTAGTTCCTGGGGAGCGTTCTCAAGATCGAGGATGGCCTGCCAACTTGCTATCGCATCTTCAATGAAGGCAGGGTCTTGTTGTTCGAGGATTTGTGCTTGGTAAGCATAGCATTGTGCGAAGAAATCAACATTGGTCGAGGTAAGCAAGATTTCATCGATGATTTTCAGAGCAGGGGAATATTGCTGCAAATGAAAATAGGCATCCAGCAAAATCATTTGAAATTCTTCAGATTCGAGTCCTAATTCATCTGTGCGAATTAAATCTGGCAATGCTTCGTCATATCTCTGCTGCCCCATACGAATTAGCCCGCGTAGGTAATGGGCAGTTCGGTCTCGATCATCAAGCGATAATGCCTGATTGAAGGCCAGTTCCGCTGCTTCTTCATTTTCCAGCCCATAAAACGCCTGCCCGAGATAGGACCAGGCGGAGGGATCGTTCCCCTGATAGACCAGATAGGTTTGTAGTGGAGAAAGCGCTTCCTCAAACCGTCCTAATTGGACCAGAATTTGCCCAAGAACGAAGTAAGCCTGGAGGATACTTCCATCGCCAGCGGAGCCTTGAAGGGCATTGCTGAGTGCAAGATCATATTCACCGAGGTGGAATTGCGCTTCAGCCAGATAAATTTGCATCAATGGGGTCTTTGCGCCTGCGATGAGACCATTTTGAGCCAATTGTGCAAGCTCCTGCCAATTTTGGTCCCTGGAAAGGAATTGTGCCTTCACAAGATAAGCGGGGAGGAAGGATGGATCGTGCGTAATCGCTTGATTGATGACCTCAGGGAGTACATCCGGATTACGCTGAAGCTGAATTAGCCCCAGACCGTAATATATTGGCGCTGAGAGGGGATTGCGATCGAGCGCCTGGCGATAAGCGCTTTCTGCTTCTTTATACTTGCCCAGGAGGCGATAGGCTTCACCGAGAAGATAATACGAATCCGCCAGGTTCGGATCGAGCTCAATGACCTGGTTAATGAATTGAATGCTGGCGCTGTAATCGCCACGTCCCATAGCCTTCACAGCTGAGGTATAGGCTTCATACATTGGCCTGGGTGTGATTCCCACGAGGGGAGTGGGAGTAGGGGCAACGCCGGCGAAATAAGCCAAGGGCGTGCCTCCAAATTCTGTAGGGATGGGAGTGCGAAGAAGGACGCTATCGATAGGGACTGGAGTGAAGGTAGGGGTTGCCTCCAAAGTAGGAGTTGCAGAGGGCTCCTCGGGTGGCAGCGTTGGAGCGACTCCAGTGGCTCTTGGACGTGTCATCAGGATAACCAAGACGATCGCGCCAATGAAAAGCGCCGCGATAGGGGCAATTAAAGTTAAGGGATTACCGAATTGCAGGATGCCGGTGCTTGCACGTTTGGGCGGGATAATTTTCCGATGAGGTATTTTTAAGGCAGTGGAAAGCTCAGCGCTTTCCGGCGCGTGTGCGCCGAATAGTGTGAGCCCTCTTAAAGCTGCTCGATTGGTAGGGTCTTGTCGCAGGACGGATTGCAGGCAGTAGATTCTTTCCCGCTCGCTGTCGACGACAGCGCTCATCCACAACCAGTAATCCGGGTTGGCTGAGTCGATCTTCAGTAAGCGTGTGAGTAAATCGCGAGCGTGGTTTCGATCACCTGCCCTCACCGCTGCGATCGCCTCCGTGAGCATTGCATCTTCACGTGTCGACAAGCCTTTCCCCTCCATATTTCGCTATAACGCAAAGTATAGCCCCTCTGAACTACCTGCGCCAACAGCTTTGGTATAATCCAATCTACATTGGTACAATTCCGACGCTATCTTCCCCTATCCTTATTCTTCTTCCTCTTGAGCAGTTGTATACCCGGAGAGGAGGTCCTCCCAACCTTTCCCACCGCGACCCTCTTTCCCTATTCGACGCCCTCTGCAACCGCCGTAATGGAATTATTCTTACCCACGATTACAGTGCTACCAACGATTGGGCCTTCTATTACACCCTTTGCGCATGTCGTTAAGAAGAATGATACGCTCCTGGGGATCGCGATCCGTTATGGAATAAG
>CAYGXU010000086.1:0-14316 GCA_964353875.1 uncultured Anaerolineaceae bacterium
CGATCACACTTCCGAAGAAGTGCTGCCCCATGAAGAGAATCCTCGCTTTTATCACCTGGTTCGGTCTGATCACATCTCTCTTTGGCTTCTGCGCTGCATACTGGGCTGTAACTCGATACGATCCACGCGCTTATCACTACATTTTCACTTCGCTTGGGCTGATCGCCGCGATGTACGGCTTTTTTTAGGCGTTTAAAACGATTCGAATGTGAAAAGTGGAAGTGGGAAACGCCGTACTCGCAATAATATTTACATCGGCCGGTTTGGCATCGACCATTTATGGATTTGTGCAGGCATACAGGGGCATTCGTATGGCAACATCAGGGGTTGGCCAGATCATCTTGATCGTCATGGTGGCATCAGGACTCAGTGCTGCCCTGTACGGTTTCTGGCATGGTTATAAGGTGATCATCAGGGAATTTCGGAGGTAGAAGTCATTCTGCTGATGGGCCTTTCTACGAGACATGTAGGCACTCAGTCCATCGACACGGGTTTTTCTTTCTACCTCAAAATGACCGCTTTTGTCCATCATTCCTGTTAGGCACCTATTGAAATTATGGTGAAGCAACTGTGCACCTTCCGTTACGAGTGACACAATAAGTCAGATGCAAAATCTGCACACAATTGCCATGCTACGCGCAAGCTCGTGACAATTTTGACATCAATTCTGCACATTTTTTATACCGCTATGGACTACGATAGATACTGTAATTGAGTAGTGGGCAGGAGAATTCCTGTTCGATTTATTGCGACAATTTATGAAAGCTCTCTCCGCTCATTCAGGGAGAGGGCTTTATCTTGAGAGAAGGAGTAAGTGACCGAAGATGATTGATAACGAACTCACAAGCGAGTTGGAGGAACCTCCGAGTAATTCAGAAGAGCCTCCTGGTAGATCCAGAGTTCCATCCCCCTGGAAAGACGTTCCGTATTCACAATGGAACGATTGGCGCTGGCAAATCTCCCACCGTCTGAACACAGTTGAAGAATTCCACCGGGTGATCCACCTCACCCCTGAGGAAATTGCAGGTCTCTCTGCCTCTGGACACTTTCGCGTGGATGTCACACCCTATTTTGCCAGCTTAATCGATCCCGAGGATCCCAACTGCCCCATCCGTCGACAGGTTATCCCCACGGATCATGAAATCCAGCCTTTCGAAGCTGAGATGATTGATTCCCTGGCCGAGGAAGCTCACTCACCTGTCCCTGGCCTGGTGCATCGCTATCCTGACCGGGTGCTGATGTTGGTCACCACACAATGCGCCAGCTACTGTCGTTATTGTACGCGCAGCCGCTTGGTCGGAGACTCCCATGCGCAGTTCGACTTGGATCAACATGAAGCGCAAATCGCTTACATCGCTTCCACGCCCCAGATCCGTGATGTGTTGCTCTCTGGTGGGGATCCTTTAACTCTGCCCCCGCGGGTATTGGAAAGTTTGCTCAAACGCCTGCGCGCCATCCCGCATGTCGAGGTGATTCGCATCGGCACACGCGTGCCAGTATTTTTACCCCAGCGAATCACAAGCGAATTGGTGGCTATGTTGCGGCAATATCACCCGTTGTGGATGAACATTCACTTCAACCATCCCAAGGAGATCACGCCTGAGGTTGAGTCTGCCCTGGCGCTCCTGGCCGATGCCGGTATCCCTCTTGGGAGCCAGACCGTGCTTATGGCAGGGATTAATGATTGCCCCAATATCATGTTGGCGTTGGTGCACAAGCTGGTCATGAACCGTGTGCGGCCATACTACCTGTACCAATGCGATTTAGTGCACGGTGCCGGTCATTTCCGCACGCCGGTAGCCAAAGGCATCGAGATCATGGAAGCGTTACGCGGCCATACTTCCGGGTATGCCATCCCCACCTTCGTGATCGACGCGCCGCAGGGTGGAGGCAAGGTCCCCCTTCTTCCGAACTATCTGCTGAGCATGTCTGACAGCCGGATTGTTGTGCGCAATTACGAGGGCTATGTCAGCACTTATGTGCAACCGACGGACTATCAGGCCCATAATTCGACAACCTGCGCCTACTGTCGTCAACAACATGATGAACATGGACAAGAGGGCGTCGCGGGCTTGCTGGCAGGCAAGAACCTGGCCATCGCCCCGGACGGCTGGCAAGGGCTCCATCAAAGGCAGGGAGTTGCGATCAGCTTCCCCGTCGAGATGCTTGACACTGTGGTCTGCGGCAACGGTCATGCGAACCGCCAGAAACCTTCCGCTCGTCAACGGAGATCATGAGCAGCATGCTCATTGAGATATAGCCAGCAATGAATAGAAACCACGGTAGTAAAACCGATACGATGGATGATGGAGAACGAGTGATGAACGGTTGCAGAGTAGGTTTAATTTTTAATATGAAAAAGAACGTCCAGGCGGGTCCGGACGCGCCCCCTGATGCATTGGCCGAATATGACTCGGCTGAGACGGTGCACGCTCTCGAGGCGGCGCTGTCGGCCGGGGGACACCAGGTCATTTTATTGGAGGCGGATGAGACCCTGCCTAACAGTGTGCGCCGCGCCGCGCCGGACATCTGCTTCAATATCGCCGAAGGGCTGCGGGGCGATTCGCGCGAGTCGCATGTGCCAGCTTTGTTGGAAATGCTGGGGATCGCTTACACAGGCTCAAAAGTGCTGGGCCACGCCATCTCGCTTGATAAAGCGGTTACGAAACGGATGTGGCGCGACGCGGGATTGCCAACGGCGCCCTTCCAGACATTCCTGCACGCCAACGAGCCCCTTGATCCGCGCCTGAGCTACCCTCTATTTGTGAAACCGTTACGCGAAGGCACCGGGATGGGGATTAATGCATTGTCCATCATCAAGGATCGATCGCAATTGAGGCAGCAGGTACGCTGGGTGATTGAAACCTATCATCAACCGGCCCTGGTGGAAGGCTATCTGCCTGGTCGAGAATTTACCGTGGGTCTGATTGGGAATACCTCCTTGCCTGGAGAAAGACGCTGGAACGGATTGTACAACGAGCGCGGATTTCACCTCTTCCCCATACTGGAGATCGACGCCAACAAAGGGATCGGACAAGGGCTTTACAATGTGGATGCCAAATCCTACTTGCCTGGCGAAGAAGAGGCGCCCCTCTATTTTTGCCCGGCGGATATCCCGGCATCCCTGGAGCGCGAACTGAAACAACTCACCATTGCGGCCTTTGAAGCCATCGGCGCCTTGGATTTGAGTCGCGTCGACTTCCGCCTGGGAAGTGATGGTCGGCCATACCTGATGGAGATCAACACTTTGCCGGGCTTGAAACCCGGCTTCAGTGATCTGTGTATCATGGCCGATACAGAGGGCATCGAATATACCCACCTGATCAATGAGATTCTAATCCTGGCTGCCAACCGATACGCGCAGGAGGGAAAGATCCTAAAAGGAATCCATGGAATAGGCCAGGAACTGTACGCCTTTCAAGGGGTGTCATTGGATGCCCTGGCGCCAGTTCGGATGGGAGGTAAGTGATGAGGACGAAGATGGATCCGCTCGGGGTCGTCGTCCTGTATAACGACAGCGAGGACATGATCAAAGGTGAGGCGCGCGATTTGCTGGCGGAGAGAGGCGTGATCGCTTGTGCGCAGGCCGTGGCTGACGCGCTTACCGAGGCAGGACACGAGGTGGCCAGGGTGCCATTTCAAAGCGATGTAGAGTTGGCTCTAAGCCCCTATTCAGCCAATCGGTGGACCGTCTTCAACCTGGGTGAAGGCCTATCCGGTCGGTTGTTCGAAGAGGCGCGCATCGCTTATGCGTTGGAAGCCATGGGCTACTGCTTCACCGGCTCAAGCGGGGATGCCATCGCTTGCAGCTCGCACAAAGCGCGCGCCAAACAACTATTGACGTCCAGCGGCGTGCACACGCCGCAAGGGTGGCTTTTTCGCCATCCCGACGAGGTGGACAAACTTGCTGGGAAACTTCCTTTTCCCCTGATTGTTAAACCGGTAGCCGAGGGCGGCAGTATTGGCCTGGATGCAGGCGCCGTGGTTCATACAGAGCGTGCACTGAGCGATCGGGTCGCCTACGTCACAACTTGCTATCGACAAGCTGCCCTGGCGGAAGCATTCGTCGTCGGGCGTGAATTCAATATTGCCCTCTGGGGAGATCCGCCGCGGGTGTTGCCTTTGGCCGAGATTGACTTCAGCGCTTTTTCCGATCCTCACGAACGAATCGTATCTTTCGCGGCGAAGTGGGAGGAGGACTCATTCGAGTACAACCATACCCCGGTCTTCTGCCCTGCTCCGGTCGATGTCAAATTAGCTGAACGAATAACGAAAACAGCCAGGCGTGCCTGGGAGGCGATCGGATGCCGCGGCTATGCTCGCGTGGATATGCGCATCAACGCAGCTGGGATTCCCTATGTGGTTGAGGTGAATTGCAATCCTGACCTCTCGCCTGATGCGGGGTTCTATCGCGCCGCCCGCACAGCCGGGTATAGTTATCGAGAGATGGCGGTGCGTATTCTCGAAATAGCCAGGGAACAATTATCTCTCGAGAAACGATATCAGCTTGCAGACAGACTGCCGATTTATATTAGAGCGAATGGTCATGGCCGGCGAATACAACTCAATGGAATCAAGCTGCATCAACAAGCTTTGGATGCAATACAGAAATAATCCAGAAGAAAACGGATACAATTTATGGGTCTGCCAGGGGGATGATGGTTTTATGCCTGCCCATAGCGGCTTCGATTTCAATATAACCCCGGGCGATTAAGATCTATTTTGGATTTGTTCATCCTTCAATACGGCATACCTTACAAACTGCCACATTGTGTCTTGCCAAACAGCGAACTCCCACCCGTCAAATATAGACATTGACTCTGAGGAAATCTCTGCACTCCGCAATTCAACCTGTCCAGAATAGGACTTGACCCCGTCCCTTATGCAGATCCCCCCTTCTAAGGAGTATAAGTATTGTACTTCTGCGATCATCAAGGTTTGAAAAAATGTTTACGATCCCCCAAATTCCATGAAATAATAAAGAATGATCATAAGTCGTCAGCAATAAATGACAATTAGTCAAAACTATCCAAAAGAGAGGTGGATTGGATTATGCATTGGAGACCAAGCACATACGAATAAGTCATATATAATTTATGGGATTTAAACAATTACTTGGCAACTCGTTATATCGCGGAGTTACATATACGGCGAATTTACGCTTAAGTAGCGAGAATGCACTTCCGGTTTCATGGAGCGGTTCATTTAGCTTGGAGTCGTTAACACAATTTTAAAGAAAAAATCATTCATTAGGAATATGTCCATGCTGGTCAGAAAAAAACACCTTCGATTGATATTTTGGGCTCTGATTTTGCTATTTCTTTCGGCTGGCAGTATCTTCTTCCTCCGCTGGTCAAAGAACGTTAACATCGGCTCGAGTGATTTCAATGCCTACTGGGCAGCATCACGCCTTTTCTTAGAAGGACGCAACCCCTGTGACCCGAAAAATATGTTGGAGATAGAACGGGCTCACATGAGTCCTGACCAAGAATACGTTATGATGACATGGAACCCACCGACACTTTGGGTTCTTCTATTGCCCTTAGCATTGATGCCCTTCCAGACCGCACGTGTTGTCTGGCTTCTCATCAATCTTCTTATAGTTCCGATCTCATGTTTTTTATTATGGAGAATTTTCTTCCCCTCCAAACGTATTGGAATACTGGCTATCTATTGTCTGATCGCGATCTTTTTTTCACCGATCCTGGTAAGCATTTTAACAGGACAAATAACTTTATTAGTATTGCTTGGACTTTCTTCTTGCCTATTTCTGATGAAACGAGAAAAGTGGTTTTGGGCTGGGATTGCCCTCATCCTGATCAGCGTAAAGCCACATTTGGTTATACTTACAGGACCATATCTCATTTTATATATGGTAGTCCGACGTAAATGGAGTGGGTTGCTAGGAATAAGCACAGCAGTGGCAATCTGCTTGGCGTTTCTTTTCGTTCTTCGTCCCAGTTGGATTGTGGATTACATCACGCCATTAAGCTCTCCCCCCACATTCTGGGAGACACCAACTTTCGGAGGTGTATTGAAGTCTTATGGCGCGGGATCATGGTCTCAATATATCGGCTTTGGCTTTTTAGGACTATTACCTTTTTTGCTTAGAAAGTTGTCACCCCTCACTCTTGAATCCACCACCAGCCTGCTGACGCTTGTGACTGTTCCGATTACCTTCTTCGGGTGGAGCTATGATCAAAACATTTTGCTGCTACCCATTGCTGAGATTATCTGCTGGACTGCCGCTCCATCAAGCTCGCGAAGAGCACGATGGGTGGTGGCCCTATTGGTGGTATGTGTACTGGTCGTCAGTATGATCCAGCGCGTCAAGGCAATGAATGAAGTCGTATTCTTCTGGGTGCCGCTGGCATGGTGGGCGATCTATGCATTGGCTGCCTGGATGACTGGCAGAGGGCATCCATCAAAGTTGGATACATCCTAACTACATCAGATTACTGATTGTGGCGATTTTGAGGATAGAATTCTCGGAAGAGATCTGTTGCGGCTCAGGCACAACAACTACTCTCATTGGCAAGGCCTCCAGGCCAAGGTACCATCAGGGAAATGATGGGCATTTCTTGGGTTCCGCAGGAGCGCGTATGATTTGCCATTGCATCCGACTCAATGATCAAGCATCGCTTTCTTGGCGATTCAGGATGTAAACCATAACTATAACTACCAGGATGATCGTCTCACTTGCGGTTCGATGAGTTCAGATATATTAGGTCGACTGGAACGAAGGGTGGGATGCTTCGCAAAATATCGATATATTCGATATCAACGGCTATGATAGTTGCAGGCATCGTCATCATCGCTGCAATGACGGTTTTCATGCATGGGTCTTTAGAACTCTATCCAACCGAGGAACAACAAGGAAAAATACAAATCGTGCTTGCGCTGGTGCTATGCACTTCAGGTTTCGTGGAGGCACTTTTATGGATATTCTACAAGAGGTTGCGATCGAAGTGACCGATTTAACCCCTCGCTCAATATGATCATCCACGCCATCGATCGGTGTGAAGCGTTAACAAATGAACACAGCAAAATCGATGCATGATCGTTTCCCACGATACTTCATATGACTGTTGGACAAGCAGAATAAACTAGACTTTACATTGAGACATCATCGAGAACATGAAATGGCCAGGTATGACTATAAAATCTTTTCTCAAGGCAAGATCGGCGCTCTGACGTTGTCTAATCGTTTGGTTCGGTCGGCGACCTGGGACCCATCCATCTTGAAAAGTCGCAAGATGACGGATGAAATCCTCCTGCTCTATCAGGAACTCGCCGCTGGGGGCGTGGGGATGATCATCACGGGAGGCTTGCCTGTGATCGAGAAAGAGATGCTTGTGGGTGGGGACCCAGAAGGAAAGGCCTGCTCATATGAAGATGTCCATGTAGAGGGAATCAATCGAATCGCTGAAGCGGTACACCTTTCAGGAATGGGCTGCAGGATTATCGCTCAACTCGAAGCTGGATACTTGGGTGCAGGTCCTTCGGAAATGCTTTCCCCGTTTCAGGGGGAAGCATTTAGGTCCCTCTCCAGAGAAGAAATTTATAAAGTCGTGAAGTGTTTCATTGAGGCCATCCTCAAGATGAAACAATGTGGTTTTGATGGTGTCCAGCTTCATGCAGCCCATGGAGGGCTCTTGAGTTGTTTCCTCTCACCATACACCAACCGCCGTATAGATGAGTATGGAGGTTCGGTAGAGAACAGGGTCAGGATTGTGAGGGAGATCATCTCTGAAGCGAAGGAAGAAGTCGGCGACTTTCCTATTCTTATTAAAATGAACTGCACGGACTATGTCGAGGGAGGGTTAGAAATGGAGACCTTCCCCGCGTTGGCCAAGGAGATTGAGAACTCAGGTGTCGATGCTCTCGAAATCAGCGGTGGTATGTGGGACTGTTTGGTCAGGAGTGAAGAGGAGCTTGGCTTTCGCCCTGTGCCCGCTCCCGAATCCCATACCCGCATCCATCGCCCGTACAAGCAGAGTTATTTCCGGAAATTCGCTGAAAAGCTAGAGCTCGACATCCCAGTGATCCTTGTAGGCGGCAACAGAGACATTGAACGGATAGAAGAGATTGTGCAGCAGGGAAAGGTGGACTTTATTGCATTGTGTCGCCCATTGATCTGCGAGCCGGATCTACCCAAACGCTGGCTCGAAGGGCACGGCTCAACTTCCGCCGAGTGTATCTCCTGCAACTCCTGCATCTACAACATGATTGTCCACCCCGAAAGGCAGGAACCGGGCATCGTCGCCTGCATCCTTAAAAAGGACAAAAGTCAATATGCAATGGCGCAAGAATGGCTTTCTTCTTGGGTGAGGAACAATCAGGCCTCATCGCGTCATGGGTGATAAACTTTCTCTCTCGCGGGTTACCAATCTTTGTTCCTGAAAAGGCTATTTGCAGATGGAATGAGGGATGCAACCAGAATATTGTTAAGAGGGCAGTCTCCCAAACTAGTCAGTCATCAGCGCGACATACTAAAATCAGGCCCAATTATGTTAGCCTGAGCAGTCCTTCGGCTTCAATGAGGATAAACTTCGAGACGAAGGATCCCTGAGCTATCTCTTTTTATACGGCCATCATAGGGATCCTTCCCTCCACTTCCTTCTGCGCCAAGATGACAATCCCTACATAATTGTGCGATTAGCAAATCAAAAATAATGGAAGGCTTATGCTCTTTCCGTGAGATGTAAAACCCTTGCATACGAGAGTAAAGATAGAGCGATGCGTTTTCATCCGCAGCATTTAGGAGCCATCATGGCGATAATCCGCTCTATCCTGTTGGGGTGAAGCACGATAAAAGCCCCAGCAGTCGAATTGAATCAAAAAATGATTCCAGCGCTCAAAATATTCTCGGCAATTTCCGACAATGAAATAAATAATCGAACGGCCGAAGATGGATTCGCGCGGAACAAATCTACTGCTCGATCTTGTTACACCTTTTCTGCCGAAATCGTGATTGACTCGAATGACGGAAGATGGGCGAAGATGAATTGGGCTTACTTAGTATCGCTGTTCAGGTCGAGATCGCAAGACCTGCCAGGGCGAAGGACCATAAGGCCGGATAATTAGGTCAATTCCAAGACAGACCCTAATAATCCCGCCTACCCCCACCTCGCGAACCCTTGCGATCCCCTCGAAAACCCTTTTGATCACCAGAGCGGCTTCCCCGCTCTTCGCGTGGGCGAGCCATATTCACTTTAATCTCACGCTCATTCAAGTTGTAGCTATTCAGAAGTTTGATGGCTTCTTCAGCTTCAGCTTGAGTGCTCATTTCTACAAAACCGAATCCTTTTGAACGTCCCGAATCGCGGTCATTGATGATGGTCACTGACGTGACAGTTCCTGCTCGTCCGAATAATTCTTTTAGTTCCTCCTCCGTTGCTGAATAGGGCAAGTTGCCGACATATAGTTTCACATCCATTAGCGAATATCTCCTTGTAGTGACTGGCGATTGGTTCAGTCAAATAAGATGCCGCCATCCCTCGTAATAAAGGTGGGTCAGCACAATCCCTCGTATATCCTATTACGCGATTATCCTTATCATACTATAGAACGTCGTCGATTGCGAATAGGATTAAGGTCGATCCTTTGAATGGTTAAGGAGCGTTGTCCCCATTTGAATTGACTTCAAATGGCTCTTGATCTCCTCGTAATATGCAGCCAAGCCTCGGAAAATAATCGAAAGGCGCTATGAATGATCTACGGATGCATGACGACCCATAACAAATAACCTGGCGCAAGTGGCTTATGATGATTTGCAGGAGAAACAAAGATGTGCGAAAATCAATAAAAGGCCATACTCCAATCCGCTCAGTTCGAGCTTTTTGGGCCGCTCGAACAATCCTCTTAGATGAGATCGATGCTTTTTTGCGATGAGTGAGAAGTTCCGGGTAAATTATGGTGATCTTTTGTCGGGTTGGTTGCCGGTTGAGATATCATCAGGCAGTCAACACCTTCTATTTTATGCTTCCTATACTCCGTATAGCTCTTTACGAGAACTTGTGGATGCGCTCATTTCGCTTCTCACAACGGAAGGTCAATCTACGGCACGTTGGAATACAGAATCCATTGAATATGACTTCGTTTTCAATGCTGGCGAGTTTGAGAGTTCACTCAAAGTTATCGAATACCCCGATCATGGTCGAAGATTAAATTTAGGAAACACGGTTTTCAACATGGCTGGATCAGCGATGCAGATTGTGCTTCCGTTTTGGCGTCAATTACGTCATATAGAATTTCGACCAGGATTTATTGAGGAATGGAAAAGAAACTTTCCAACAAGAGAACTAGGGATCCTCCATAATTTGATTAAAAAAGCAAAACAAAAATAGTGGTTACATTTTCATCAGGGAAAGGCAAGATATAGGGCAGAATCCATACAATCCCAACCAGTATCCCACGATAAATAAGTCATGTCCTGCATCCCATCTCGATACGATTGTTTTGATTAATAATAACCACTGAGATGAATTGCACCATTTGTTTGGTGGATTTAGACATCGAGCAGGAGAAAACCTACAGCCTGGTCTTTCCGAAAAAGTTGACATTCAATAAAGTAACCTTTCCATATTGGCGCCTGATGGTACCGTCCTGCCGGGCTGCCAAGTCGGTGATCTGATCGAATGGGAAGCACATGCCGCTAAAAGACGCTTGCGAATGAAGAAGATCCTCTATCAGCCTGAAGCATCCGGCGATCACCGCCTCTGGCCGCCTTGGATGGACATGATGGCATCAAGGAGTTAAAAAGTTATCCAAGCAAACGTAGCTGCAAAGCGATCCCTGATGCTCCGCCAACGCGTCATGTTTGCGCACCCTCACTGCTGGACACACAGACTTTCCAGCAGGATAAATCATAGGGAGAGAGAAATTTCATGAGCCAAAAGGCATTGCAGGACGATTATCCCGATCACCTCAGCCAGTGCTATAGCTGCGGTCGGCTCAACCAACATGGCTTGCAGATCAAGAGCTATTGGGATGGCGAAGAGGCCATATGCCTATTCCTGCCCCAGCCATATCACATCGCTGTTCCAGGATATGTTAACGGCGGTGTAATCGCCTCGGTAATCGACTGCCATTGCATTGCCACCGCTCTGGCGCAGTACGATGGCAGTGAAAGGCGGATGTTCGATCGAGAGCCATCGACTTATTGCCTCACTGCCTCCTTGCATATAGACTACCTGCGCCCGACTCCCTTGGGCGTGCCTTTAGAGATTCGGGCTCGAGTCAAAGAGGTCATGGGCAGGAAAGTCGTGGTTGCAGCAACCGTATCCGCCCATGGAGAATTGACCGTCCGAGGTGAGGTCGTTGCAGTCCGTGTCTCGGAACCGATTGTCCCCAATGAAAATGCGATTTAAGGTATCAAGAAAGAAGGCTAAGGATTTAACGAAGCTCCGCCTCAAACCGATAAGTTTAACGAAGTCATGATGATTTTCTATCTGCTTTGTTTCCGGTACAGCCTATTCCTTAGAATTTGGCTCTTGGGCTGATTCAAGTAACCAAAGTGATCCAACCTTGGATAGATCCGGCATTTCTTGCTCCGGTACAATTGGTCAAACTAATTTTTACGATCTCCTCTGTATGAAAGCACAGTGTCAGACGCTGTATGATTTGGCCAACCTTACCCCCCTTTCATCCCCCCATTTGCGCCACGAAAAGCCATTTTGGGAATACCCTGAATGGCGCAAATGGGGGGACAGAGGGGGGTCATGGGCGAATCGGAATGAAAGATGCTATGGATAATAAGATCGTGCTGGATCTTTATGAAGACTAATTTTGCTCTGTTTGTAAAGAATTCCCAATGTCAAGGGATTCAATGGTCTGCGCAGTCGTCGCCCTCCTAACGCGATTATTATTGTAGAATATGAAAGTATCCGATTCCCTTCCACCACAGAGGATAAGGACCCAATGACTGAAGATGAAAAACCCAAGACCGAAGGAAAGACAGAAGATAAGGAAAAGAAGCGCAAGTTGCTCGGGCTGGAGCCGGTTGAGACCCGGCACGAGCGCAAACTCAAGACGCGTGTACTGAAATACACCGCTACGACAGGCGCGATCCCCCTCAAAGATGAGTTCGATGAAACCGAAGCTGAGATCTTCTTCATCGCCTACACGCTCGAGCATTCCGGCGACCTATCTCAGCGCCCGCTCATCTTCGTTTTCAACGGAGGTCCCGGCTCATCCTCCATCTGGCTGCACATGGGCGCCGTCGGCCCGAGGCGGGTGAGAATGCAAGACGAGGGTTGGATGCCCGCCCCTCCCTACACCCTTGAACCGAACGAACATACCTGGCTTGATCTGGCTGACCTGGTCTTCATCGATCCGGTTGGCACCGGTTATAGCCGCGCCGCCCGCGAAGAGCAGGACAAGAAATTCTGGAGCGTCAAGGGGGATGTCGAATCGGTGGGCGAGTTCATCCGACTATATTTAACTCGCTACCAACGATGGACCTCGCCGCTTTTCCTGGCGGGCGAAAGCTACGGGACTACCCGCGCTGCCGGGTTGGCCGGATATTTGGTTGATAAAGGAATTGCCTTTAACGGCATCATATTACTTTCGACTGCACTTAGCTTGAGGGCAATTTTCTTCGATGACGGGGATGACTTGCCATTCCAATTGTTCATCCCGACCTATGCCGCTACGGCCTGGTATCACAAGAAACTCGATCCCGACCTTCAGAAGCGAGAGCTACGCGAACTGCTGGAAGAAGTCGAAGCCTGGTCGGAAGGCGAATATACCGTCGCCCTGATGAAAGGTGACCGTTTGAGTGAAGACGAGCGGCAGGCTGTGGCGAAGCAACTGGCACGTTACACAGGTCTTGATCTCGAATATATCGCGGGAACGAACCTGCGTGTCGATATCCACCGCTTCTGCAAAGAGCTTCTACGCTATGAAAAGCGCAGCGTCGGGCGGCTCGATTCACGCTTCAAAGGCGTTGAAGCCATCGCCGCGACCGAGATCCCGGAGTTCGACCCTTCCTTCCTGGCGATCAAACCGCCCTACACCGCCATGTTCAACGACTACGCCCGCAGCGAACTTGGCATCCGGACCGACTTGACCTATGAACCATTGAGTGAAACTGTTAATCAGAAATGGGAGTGGGAGAAGGGCAAATTACCCAACACCGGTGAAGCGCTGCGCAGCGCGGTCGCCAAGAATCCGTTCATGAAGGTTTTTGTAGGACAGGGATACTTTGACCTGGCCACCCCCCACTTCGCCACCGAATACATGATCACTCACATGAACATTGACTCCGCATTACGAGCAAATGTCACCAAAGCCTTCTATCAGGCTGGTCACATGTTCTACCTGGACATCCATTCTCTGGCTCAGCTGAAAGAGGATATCGCCGAATTCGTCAAATCAGCCTTGGAGCGTTGACATGCCCTTGCTGCCAATGACCTGATGCAGTGTATACACTCCAAAGTGGGATCAAGTGTTAATACCATTGAGTGGGGCAGCACATAAAACCAGTGGATGAATGCCTCTTAGTAGACGATCTTACCAACCAGCGGAAGGAACTTCAATGCTGCATGAGGGTCACATTTACCAGTAGGGCGATGTCTCCCTTCGCCCGTCTGACCACAAGCGTATTCGCAGTTCGCCGAAATCGTCAGACGTGCAGACTGATGTAGAAGAATGGCTTTCCGCCTCGTCGGATCGTGATGATATCTATTACTTCTCGATTTATCATCAAGAGGACTTGGTAGGGCAGATCATCCTTCACGACATAGACTGGCAGAGCGCGGCGCCTGGTGATGGACTCGGCATAAGCCTAGCCTTCTTTGAGATATGCCAACCTAATCGAACAAAACCTGATAATTCGACCATGTCTCACAGGCCAAAGCCCGTGCTGCCTCAAGCTTGGATCAAGGCAGATTATTTCGGAGGCTATAGACATCCATGTGCTGACAATCGTTTTCAGTTGAGGCGCGGAGGATCACCAGATCGGCGGGCTGCAGGCCGGCTCTGCTTCTCCAGAGCATAGCTTCTGCAATCAAACTAGGGACATTGACAATGCCCACCTCGCCTTCCCGTATCCGAAGCAGAATGATCAGGCTGTTCATGAATTAGTTGTAACAGACCTAAGAGGCAGATGCATTTCTAAATGAAGCCAATGATCCTTCACTCCCCCTTATCATTCAGAAGCCTTCGAAGATGATCCTTCAGCGGAGGCATATCTATTAGAACCGTGTTCCAGACCACCTCGGTATTGACGCCAAAGTAATCATGAACAAGCTTGTCGCGCATCCCAGCCATTTCACGCCAGGGCAGCTCAGGATACTGGGCTTTTACAGAGTC
>CAYGXU010000087.1:0-14301 GCA_964353875.1 uncultured Anaerolineaceae bacterium
AAGCAATCTACATGCGCGCCGCCAATCTCATTAAAATCGGTGCCATGCATGACATTGTTCCGAATGATGTGGTCCTCACCGAAAAGCGCATGTAGTCACAGTCGCTCTCTTCACACGAAAACAACCGCTCGACATCATTGTTTTCAACGATCCAGCCTGTGCCATATATAGTGATCCCCATTTGACTGTGGTAGATGGTGTTATTGGCGATGCGAACGGAAGTAGAATTGTGTTCTCCCTAAAGCCCATAAATGGCGCCGTCATTCAGGTTGAAGAATTCGTTATCTATGATTTCGATATTGTTGCCTGTTTGCCATCGATTAAGACACCCACTCTTTCCGACCATCCTATGAGGGAATTGCTGATACGAAAGCCCTCCATCCGAATGTGATTGGCGCCATTGATGTAGAAACCCTGCATGAGCACACTGCGCCTTGGCAAGGACTGAAAGGTGATCTTGCCAGCCGGAGTCCCTGAAACCCGTACTACCACTCTTTCATCATAGGTGCCCGCCTTCACATAAATCGTATCTCCTGGTTGAGCCACATCGATAGCATGTTGGATGGTGCGCCAGGGCGAGTCCTCCGTCCCAGCGTTACCATCATTGGCACCGGGATGGTTACGGTCGACATAGTAGACCTGAGCAGCGAGAACCTGAGAGGAGGAAGGCCATGCGTCGAGAGAAAGACTCACCCCTGAGAATATCAACATACACGATACGGAAATAACAATCTTTTGAATACCCACCTTGTCATCCCTTAAAAAGCCCAAGGAACCTTTGTAAACGTCCGAGCCCTGTAAGCAGGAATACCACGCGCCTCGATAGAGAGCCCATTGCATAGCAGAGAGGAAATATAGCCGCGTCGATTTCCGCCTCTAAGGCCTGCCTTCATTCTAGACGCTCAGATTGGAAAGTTCTGGATGACTTTAGTACCAAAAGCAATAAGACATCGGTACTGGGCATGATCGTAGTTCTATGCTTCGTGGAGAGACACATCGCAGGATGACGGATCTGGAGCAGGACGAAGAAAATGACTTTGCCTGCAGATATATCAATGAATGAAATGTCGCTCAGCGCAGCAATCAACATTCACTGGCTAAGCCGACCGGTCATTATTAGGGAATTAATAACCTTGAATCGAAACCACAATCTTATCAACAATCGACAGGGTCTTTCCCAACTCGGATTCGGGTCCGTTGAATTGACATGCAATCCCAGCCGAACTCGCTTCTCAGCTTGCAAGAGAGAGGCGCACATACTCCCCTTAAAGCGATCCAGCAAAGGGAGAGAGGCTGAAAAAATCGCTTTTTCCTGCGCTCGTCCCCTGCTCTCTTGGGCAAAACTGCACAGAGTACAGCGATAGGGAGCGAAGCAGCAGTAGTACAATAGTACTTCTTCACTCCGCCCATTCCACCGTTAGAATAGAATTGGATGTTTCGTATTAGCCGCTTTTTTGACCAGGTCATGAAAAACGACTCGATGACCCGCTATTGCAATTTTTATTCTGGATATAGAATCTGACCATTAATTATGAATAGTTCTCGTAACCAACGTCAAAAATCAACACCTCAGAAACCCATCTCGCCAGATAGTAAGAAGCCGGATGATAGTCTGCGAGCTTTCTCTCAATGGCTCTTACTTATCCCCCTTGTGATCTTTATCCTTTTCCTCTGCGGTCAGCTAAGCATCCTCACCGGCAAACGTATCGCGAACGCCAGCACAGGATCGAAGCTATCGGCGGAATATGAACCTTGGTATTCTGTTTTTATCCGTCCGATCAACCCTGAGATCGTTGAGGAGGTGATCAGCGATCGAACGCAAGAGGCGCAAGTTGGAAATACGGAGGGACCTGGCGAGACATCTGGGCAGCCCTGGGTTGACCCAACGTCTCAACCAACCCTCGTAGCTGCGGCAAATCCAACAATAATCGCCTTACCAACCTCCCAGCCTACTGGTGCTTCGGCTACTTTAACTTCTGTTAGACAGCCAACAAATACGCCCGTTTTTCCTGCTCCAAGTGCAACGACCCTGATTTCACCCACGCCAGATCCAACCGCAACGGTCTTGTTTTCACCGACGCCAGCCCACACCTCAACCATACCTGCTCCAACCCAACCAGCTGCATCAACAGCCACCCAATCCCCCCCATCTGACTCAGGTACAGCCACCTATTGGCTTTCGAGCAGTCGACAATCAAATCTCTATCAACTCGTCCAGGCAAAGCCGAATGGTGTTGATGGAAGTGGAGGTATCAGTGTCATATTCACCACCGATCCTTTCAGCTCGGGGACGAAGCTGAAAGGCGGTAAGGTAAATCTTTACTTCTACGCTCAAAACCTGCAAGATCAGAATATGGAAATCGGTTTCTTCATTTCTATCGGACCGGGGATAGACCGAACCCTGGGAGGCGGATCGTCATCCATCCCGGCCAACACGACTACCCCCACACTCTTCACCAGATCTTTTTCAATCCTGGCGTATGAGTTCTCCGAAGGCGAAACACTGCAATTGAGATTTTTTCCTGGCGTAACCAGCATCCACTGGGATGGTCCATGGAATGATGCACGAATTATCTTACCCCCCATTACACCATAATCGAGCGATTCGAATCGCATTTTTTGCCCACGGACAGTGTCCAGAAAGCATTATTATTCTAGGATGGGAATATCTAAAGGATTAGGCATGGCCGCCTATATCCTATTTGCTTTTGCCAAGCACTTTCTTGATGGTTCGCGCTAAGGTGTCCGCATCCAAGGGCTTCTGTATCCAGGCGACGATCCCTTGCTCTATCAGATCCTTGCCCCGTTCCGCCAAGGGATAGCCGGTCATCATGACCATCTTCACCTGCGGATAGCGCTCCTTCAAGGTTTCATATAATGCCACACCTCCCATTTCCGGCATCACCAGATCACTGAGTACCAGATTAATCCCTCGCTCCCGCTCGAAACGTTGCAGGGCTTCGCGTCCATCCCCAGCGCTCAATGCCCGGTATTCCATCAACTCCAACATTTCTACCAGCGCCTCTCGCATCGCTTTATCATCCTCCACAACCAGGATCGTCTCTTTGCGCCCTTTCAAGGTTCCGACATCCTCGCTGATGATGCCCGAGAGAGCGGATACTGGAAGTGCTGGCAGATAGATCTCAAAAGTTGTCCCCACTCCTAACTGACTTTTAACATCAATATAGCCTTCATGCTGCTTAACAATGCCAAAAACCTGTGCCAGGCCTAAACCTGTCCCCTCACCTGGGGACTTTGTGGTGAAGAATGGTTCGAACAAATGAGAAAAATTCTCTTCTGGGATCCCAACACCTGTATCCGAGACGCCAATCTTGATCCATTTTCCTGCTGACATATCATGGACAAGGGGCGCTTCCCCCTCATGGATTTCAACAGTTGATAGATCGAAGCTTAATTCTCCCCCCGAAGGCATTGCATCACGAGCATTTAAGGCTAAATTCATAAAAACTTGTTGAATTCGTGCTGGATCCGTATTGACCACATAAGCCCCATTACCGTAGTGAAAACGGACACGGATATTCTCAGGCACTGTCTGTTCGAGAAGCCGTACCATTTCCTTCATAAAAGGTACCAGGTCCATTGGGTGCGGTTCTAAAAGGCCACGACGACTGAAATCAAGAATCTGTCGGGTGAGGGACGCTGCCCGATGGGCTTGATCGAGAATGGTCTTCATACGCTCACGACCCTTCGGTGGCAGGTTTTGCATTCCCAACACCATCTCACTATAAAGGATGATGGCAGCAGCGATGTTATTGAAATCATGCGCAATCCCCGCAGCGAGTTGCCCAACCGCTCCACGACGGATTTGCTCTTGTACACGACGTTGAACTTGACGAACTTCAGTCACATCGCGTAGTAGGATCGTCCAACCTGCCTTTTCTGATCCCACTTCAACTGGATTGGGGTAGATTTCGAAAACACGACCCGGTTTGCCATCCACCTCGATCTCATGGGGCAATCCATCCTCCCGTGGAGTGAGGAAATCCTCTAACGATCGGCCTCCAAGGCGAGTGAGTATATCCCCCGGTTCTGCATCGGCAATCAATTTCAGATCCCTACGTGCAGATGGATTGGCAACCAGAATTCTCCGATCCGGATCCAGTGTGAATATTCCTTCACGAACGGTGTCCAAAATGCGTTGAAGAAGATGGGCTTGCGCCTGGATCGTTTCTAATAGGCTTAACCGCTCCGCGGCTCCTCCCAATTGGCGACCAATCGCCTCCCCAAGTTCGATTTCCTCCTCCGTCCATTGACGAACCTCTTCGTCAAGAAGACATACTCCTCCAATCACCCTCCCTTCTGTTAACACAGGAAGCATAAGAGAAGCTTTGAAACCGAATTCAATCATACGCTTGTGGTTGACTTCTTGATCTCGATCCTCAATTCCTCTCCAATTGGAGACCGTGTTGGTCAGTTTTTTTGCAGCGCTCATAGATTGATGCCATGCGAGCAACTCTTGTCCTTCTCTGATCGATAGCCCTAACACCTCCTCATAATCTAACACCCAAATCATCCCATGTTCCAGGTTGTATCCTTTAAGGCAATGTTTGAGGACATTCGACAGGAGAGCGGAGAGTTCCGTTGCTCCGGTTGAGGCAGCGATGATTGCATTGAGCGCTTCCTGCTGCTGGACACGCCGTTCAATCTCTTTCTCCGCCTTCACACGTTCCGTGATGTCCGTAATAAAGCCCTCCAGGCTTCGCTCTTCAGTTCGTGGTGAAGGGACTGCCCGCCCTTGCTCCCAAACCCACTTTTCCCCTCCTTGACGGGTGGAGATGCGGTAGATAATCTGATAGAGTCGCTCCTCTGCTACGGCAAGCCGAATACTCTCCTCCGCCGGACCGCGATCCTCAATATGGATCAGATCCTGATACGCGACTTTATCATCATTAACAATGGATGCGGCTTTATACCCGGTCAGTTCCTCGCATCCTTGACTGACAAATTCCATCGCCCACGACGCCCCTATCGGACGGCGAAAAGCCACCCCAGGTAGATTCCCCAACAGAGTCGATAACGTGCGTTCACTCTCTTCCTGTCTCGCTTCTGCGATTTGAAGCTTTTTCAATTCTCTCTGAAGCAAGAAAAATAGCAGGATGGCGCTCCAGAAGACAAACCCCCAATCTTTCAGCGTCTGTAAAGCAATCATCTCCTGCTGATCACTGACCAGGACCGTGAGAAGATGGTTGGAAACGGGGATATAAACCACCCCTACCAGGGCGTAGATCAATGCAACCCTTAATGCAGAGTAAACTCTTCGTTTCCTCATCCATTCCCTCAATACAATTTGTGGAAGGAAATGATTGCTTCGTGCACCTGTCTCATTCGTGTTATTTCACCAACCAACACCCATTGTCGTATGAGACTCATCTTTATTGTAGGCCTTTGATGGACTTGGGACAACTATCTACCTGTAACAACTCATGCAAGTTTGCATGCCCTCTTCCAGAAAGGAGCAAATCATTGTCTTCACATCAAGCTATAAAGGAAGTTTTAATCCTCCTGGTGATAACATGAGAAATCATATTCAAAAACTTCCAAGTGCTGAGAGTGACAAGGTTCTTCTCATGTCTAAACCCCAACCCCGATTCCGATCAGCGTTTCATCAGTAGGAAGGGGATTATAAGCAATTGAAGAGAAGATACAAGGCAGGAAAAGCGGGTAAGGGAAAGACCCTTCCCCTCGCATTTTCAGTCCTCACGAGAAGGCGGATCACCGCATCGAAATGAAGCAAGCTGTAACTGGCGTGATGGTAGTACTCGACAAGAAAATGGAGAGAGCCTTTTGTAATGAAGCCTTGTTCACCTTGAACGTAGCTGCGCCAAGGGATCAGAAGAGTGAGTGAATGTTAGTGGCAGTCAATCTATCTTGTACGTATCTCAGTTGCATCCAATCGACAATGGCTCCCAAGGGGAATGACTCTACAATACACCCATCGATCACATCAGCTCCGTTCCGGGGATGGACTGACAAACCTCAATCCGATCTCGACCTCGCTGCTTAGCCCGAAGGAGAGCAGCATCCGCTGTCCAGATAAGATCATACGCATCGAGATAAAAACCTGTTGATGTGGCTGCCACTCCCATGCTTGCTGTCAACGACAGGCATTCATCAGAGCAAGTATCTTGCCTCTGAGCCAATTTCTTCCGAATCCTCTCTGCTATGAACAATGCTGATTCGATATCACAACCCGGAAGGACAATGAGGAACTCATCCCCCCCATAACGTCCCACCGCATCATAGGTCCGGATGGCATCTTCGATGGATTGAGACACGTCAATCAGGATTGTATCCCCAACCAGGTGTCCATATAAATCGTTGACGCGTTTAAAATGATCAACATCCAACATGATTAATGCGACCAGACCATCTTCCCTGGTTGCCCGGCTCAGTTCATGAGTTAATGTTTGTAAGATACCCTCCCGGTTTAAGAGCGCGGTCAGTGGGTCGCGAATTGCCTGCAGCCGAAGCGTCTCATGGGTAGAGAGTAACTGCGCCTGTAAATCAAGGATCCGTTTTCCGGCTAACAATCGGGATTTCAATTCTGCAGGGACAAATGGTTTGGTGAGGTAATCATCTGCGCCAGCAGAAAATCCTTGGGTTAGTTGTTCAAGCTCATCTTGTACCGTAATAAGAATAATATAAGCATAAGAATCTCCTCCTTTGGCTCTTATACGCTGGCAAATCTCGAGACCATCCATCCCTGGCATCATCCAGTCCAAGATCATGATCTTAGGCGCATCCTCGCCCAAGAGGATCTGCCAAGCATCCATTCCGTGCTTGGCGGATAAAACCTCATAACCCCATGAACGGACAATGTCTTCAAGTACGCTTAAGAAGTTAGGATCATCATCGGCGATCAAAATCGGCCCCATTTCCATCAAGACTTTCTCTTCCACATCGCACCTCGATAGCGGATCATATGCTTTTATCCATTTTAGAATCAAGACGGGAGAAGGTTGAGAGTACCTTAGTACGGAAAGGAGGGGTACATTAGTCCCAATGAAAATCAGAGCTCCAGGCGGATTCTGGAAATAAGTTAATTGGACTCGCGCTGGGGTGATCCTAATAATCAAACGCCGTCCTGAGCAATTCGTGTAATTTCTCTGGTTGCGGCAGGAGCACTGCAGCACCACTGCTGGGTGCGCGGATGGGCGTGACCATGGTAAGGTCAATACTATAAATGGCGAAACTGGCAGAGCCAGCGGCCAAATGCGAAGCCAAGGGCAACAGGGGAAGCAAATCATCAATCCCAATATCGCCTGCCGCGAGGTCTCGGAATTCACTATAGAGTTGCGGCAGTCGAGTTAGTCCATCAAGAGATAAGACCTTGCGGAACAAAGCCTGAATTACCTCTTGCTGCCGTCTGAGACGGTCAAAATCGCTGGTCGTCTTACGCATACGCACATAACACAGCGCGGTGAAGCCATCCATGTGGTAAGTGCCTGGAGAGTAGGTATATAAGGTCCCACCGCATTCGTCAGTGAGAGATCTACTTACCTGGGTATCGATCCCTCCTAACAAGTTCACAGCATTTTCAAATCCCTTGAAATTAACCCGCACCCAATGATCAATCTCGATGCCGAAGTTATACAGCATCGTCTCATATACCATCTCTGAGCCACCGAAGAGATCAGCGACATTGATCCGATCCACTCTCCATCCAGGGACGTAAACATAAAGATCGCGCGGGATCGAAAGCAAGGTTGCTTTATCTGCGTCAGGATCAAGGGAGAGAATCATGATCGTATCGGTTCGGTGGCCAGAGCGATGGGGAGCCTCGTCGGAACCCAGCAAGAGGACGTTCACCACCTGTGAAGGAAAAATAATCTTCGGAACAGGAGGGAGGATCTCAACATCCGATTCGCGCGTTGGCCCAGTGAAATCTCTCCAGGGCGGCTCGGGTGTAGCCGTGATTGTAGGCGTTGGGGTAGGAATCGCTTGCTCCATTGGAAAGATGGTTCCTGTGGATCGAAGGGGTAGGAAAGGTGTGGCTGTTGCTGTAGACTGCTGAGCACTTGTTGGAAATACGTTTTGCTCGGTTGAAACTCCAGCAGAAAAAACGCTTGCAGGTAGTTGACAACCGGATATCAATAGTACAACTGCCCCCATCCAGCAAATTAAGTCCATTTTTCTCATTGTCCTACTCTTTCCTCACATAATCCCTTTCCTAAGGAGATGCTGCCTTGGGAAAGCAATCAATCAATGCAAGTAAATTTCCTCGAGTCATATCATCTCATTTGGCCGAACACCCATATTGGTGATTATTTTAACCCAGAACAGTGCCCATTTTGGGACATTGCTTAAAATCCGTTCCTTATCGATATCGGAGGGCAAATCCGACGAAGGCCACTCATCCCTGAACCTTCTATTGAATAGCTATTATAAGCTTGGTTGTCTGCAGGTCATTGGTGCAATAGCCGTGCCAAATCCTCACCCCCTTTATTGAATGGTCTTTAACGCCTTCACCTTACAGCGAGATTCGACTTACCCCTCCTTGATCCTTGATAGCACAATTCTGTAGGCGGTTTGTAAGGCCAATTCAACTGAGTTCATCGCATACTTATTGTAGGTATTGGGCGAATTGAAAATGGCAACTCATTTAGAATCAAGAATTTTTTTGAGTCCGATCCATTCAATTTCAAACTACGTGTTTGGTCAAATGTGGATCGAGCCAGCATGCTTGTGAAATCCTCTTATTGACCGAGCATGGCTCATGATGTGTTGGTGAAGATGATAATAGAGAGTGCCCCACTGCTACCCCATTTGTCATCACAATTGGCGCTGCCAATAGGATTGGTACTGAAATGTGGTGTCGCCATGCTTGGCGCGACTCTCCTGGGTTGGTTCAGCGATCGAAAATCCACCCGCGGCGAAGATCTTGAGCGAGAGATCCAGCGCCTTCGGATTGTGTTCGATATGGCCACCGCCCTCAATGCTACCTTGAATTACGAGCGAGTGCTCAATATGGCTCTCGATTTGAGCATCAGCGCTCTGGCGGATACAAGAATCGAAGAAGCACACGTGAAATGTGCTTTCATCCACAGTGAGGATGGCCGTCTGCATGTAGCTGCTGGCCGGGGGCTGAGCCAGGCAGACCTGCGCACAATCATCCCCTGCCAGGCAGGTTTGATCGCTGCTGCGATCTCTACTGGAGAAACGACGCTTTGTCAGGATCCTCCCCATGATCCCGAGTTGAAACTGCTCACTGCGTTCCACACAACCCGTTGCGCTGTATGCATCCCGCTTCGAATCGGTCTGGAGACTTACGGGGTGCTTCTCTTTGGTCATCCTTTCGAGAACGCGATCCCCCCCGAACGACTTAATCTCCTTGAGACAATCGCCCAGCAGTCGATGATCGCTCTTCAAAACGCCCGCTTGTATTCCGAGTTGGAGCAGGAACGTCAGCGGATGATGGAGATCCACGAGGAGACTCGCAAGAAATTGGCTCGGGATTTGCACGATGGTCCGACACAGTCGATTGCAGCCATCGCTATGCGAGTTAATTTTGCTCGTCGTCTGGTTGAGCGAGACCCGAAGGCTAGCTCCAACGAGCTCTTCAAAATCGAAGAGCTCGCTCGCCGGACCACCAAAGAGATCCGCCAGATGCTATTCACCCTCCGTCCTCTCATCCTGGAATCGCGTGGCCTGGTCGCTGCAATAGAACAACTTGCAACCAAAATGAAAGAAGCTCATGACCAAGATGTCATCGTTGAAGCTGATCCTCAAATCGCGGAAGGGTTAAACCTCAAGAAACAAGGATTGGTTTTTTCGATTATCGAAGAGGCGGTTAACAACGCTCGAAAACATGCACAAGCGAATCAAATCCGGGTTCGCATGCTTCGTCAAGGAGACCTTTTTTTAGTCGAGGTTGAAGATAATGGAGCCGGTTTCAGTATCGAGCAAGTAAGCCAGGATTATCACAACCGTGAGAGCTTGGGTTTGATTAACCTGCAGGAGCGAGCGGAGCTGCTTAATGGTCTGCTCAATATCGACACTTCCCCCGGAAATGGCACAAAAGTTACCCTTAGTGTGCCCCTCACTGAAGAGGCTGCCGAACCCCTTCACCGACCCGGCTTTGCTGCCCAAAATCTCTCAGTCGAACAGGCTTCACTCACCAACTAATTCGCCAGGAAATATATACAGGATTAAGACTCAGAAATATTGTCCTTTTACCGCGTAGGCTCTTCATCAATGCTATTTGTCGATCCCGAGCGGAACGAAGTGAAGCGAAGAAACCCTAAGATGATCCGATAGAAAGCAATATTCCAGGGTTCCTTCGGCGTTACACTCCTCGGGATGACATCATTATGGTTGATTGATATATGTGATGGTAGCGGCACGCTGCCATGGACAATTCCCTTGGAAGCGAATGCCCATTGGCGGGGATCACCCGGCTTGCATAAGACTACGCGCTTGCTGTAAGGCTTTTGCGATTTCTCGATCTACCTTCCCCATGGGATAGTCCTGCAGGTGCTCCAATCGCGCCCAACGGATCTCTGCATGCTCGAGCGCCTGTGGCTTACCGCAAAGTATGTCACATTGGAAAGCATATACAGTCACACGAAAATGGGTATAGGCATGGGTAAAGATCCCCAGTTCTTTTCCAGGCTTGACCTCAACCCCTAGTTCCTCAAGCCATTCTCTCTCTAAACATGATTCAAGGGTTTCATTCGATTTGCACTTACCGCCTGGAAACTCCCACAAACCCCCTAGAAGTTTACCTTCTGGGCGTCGAGCGATGAACACATTGCCGTCCTGGATGGAAATTCCGGCCGTAACACGATGATGGGGGATCGTCCGCCTCGGTTTCCGAAAAGGGCGCATCTCTTGTACTCCCCTTTTATAGGCTTGGCAACAATCGGCTACAGGACAGGTCATACAGGCAGGTTTACGCGGCGTACAGATCGTCGCCCCCAAATCCATCAGCGCCTGATTGAAGGATGAGGCGCTGCCTGCTGGCATCAACTCATATGCTCGCTTGAGGAGGTAGATGCGCGCTTTGGGAGCCTGAGGATTCTGGTCAAAATCAAGTATCCGGGTAAGCACCCTTCGAAGGTTCCCGTCGAATGCAATCCGATCTGCGTTGAAAGCGATGGAGGCGATTGCAGAAGCAGTATACGCGCCTATCCCTGGAAGTTGCTCTAATACCTCCGGCTCTTGAGGGAATCTGCCGTTATATTGCGCGACAATGATCCGAGCTGTTTTATGTAAATGATGTGCTCTTCGATAGTACCCCAAACCTTCCCAGAGATGGAGCACATCCTCGATATCTGCATGTGCCAGGGTAACAACATCCGGGAATCGGTCCATCCAACGTTGATAATACCCAAGCACCGTCTCCACTCGCGTTTGCTGTAACATGATCTCCGAAATCCAAATGGCGTAGGGATCCCCCTTTCCCCGCCAGGGCAAGTCCCGCCCACAGCTCTTGAACCAAACCAAGAGAGCATCAGCAAATAATGCAGGCATGAAAGCATTTTACTGGCTGTGCCCCTTGATCAACAAGGGTTAGGTCCCCCGTTCCTGGGTAAAGCCCATCCCCATGTCCCCTCACACGCATAACCAGCTTACCCCATTCCGATGCAATCAAACATTTCCCCGACTGTCAGGTAGACCTCGATCACTCCCTCGCCGACTCCCCTTGAGCTTCAAATTCCATAGGGACGATTTCCCTTTTGGGGGCTTCACCTCGCATGGATTTCTGCAGCAGCTTTTACGCGATGGGCAGATAGCGCCTTCTGAATGGCTCTTACCAGGGCGCGCGAATGAATTGGTTTCACCAGCCAGGTCACCCCATTCTTCTCGAATAATTCGCGTGTTTCTTGCTCCATGGGGTAACCGGTCATAATCATTACCTCAATCTCCGGACAATCCATTTGCATCTGGCGGTAAAGCATCTCCCCACTCATTCCTGGCATAACGATGTCACTCAAAACCAGGTTGATTTCCTTCTTGTGGCTTTCAATCATTTTCATCGCTTGCTGACCATTGGGTGCAGTCATGACATTATAGTGATGAGAGCGTAATGTCTCACTTACCGCAGTACGAGTAATCTCGTCATCCTCCACAATCAACAACGTGGCTTTTCCCTCTTCCGTATACGGGTCGTCCATGATTAATGCATCATTCGTACATCCGCTGTAAGCAATTAAATAAAGGTAAATGGTTGTCCCTTGTTCGGGTTGGCTTTCTACATCCACATATCCTTCATGCTGTTTGACTATTCCATATACTTGCGCCAATCCAAGCCCTGAACCTTTTCCTGGTTCCTTTGTTGTGAAGAAGGGTTCAAAAATATGCGGCAGCGTTTCTTCATCGATGCCCGTCCCTGTATCGGTCACCGAGATTCGTACCCAATCCCTCAGTGGTATCTCTGCAAGCGGAGCAGGGTGTTCCTCATCAAAAAGAAAGCGCTCTAATCGAAAACGCAATTCCCCTCCATTGGGCATTGCATCCCGCGCGTTTACAGCAAGATTCATAAGCACCTGCTGTAATCGCACCGGATCAGCATTGACGATGTAATTCTTGTCCTTACGCATCAAAGTCAGCCGGATATTTTCAGGAAGTGTACGAGAAAGAAGCTTTGAGATTTGTTCAAAAAAGGGGACCAGGTCTATATGATGGGGTTCTAGTAGACCACTGCGACTAAAATCAAGGATTTGGCGGGTCAATACAGCAGCCCGTTGAGCTTGTTCCATAATGGTTTGTAGACGCTGGCGATCCTTCTGCTCAATATCTGGATTTGCTAAAAGCATCTCACCATAGAGGATGATGGATCCCATGATGTTATTGAAGTCATGGGCAATCCCCGAGGCGAGTTGTCCAACGGCAGCCTGACGTTCTTGATCACGAGTACGCATTTGAATCCGGCGCGTTTCTGTTACATCTCTGATCAGTAATGTATAGCCGTGCTCACCTTGCCCAAGGGGGGATGGACTGGAATGGACCTCAAAAAATTGTCGTTCAGGACCATCCAAAATAACTTCTTTAGGAAGATGTTCATCCATATCGCTGAGTAATTCCGCCAAGGGCTTATCACCGAGTTGTTCGAGTATCTGCCCTACCTTTATACCTGCGAGGGATTCAAGGTAACGACGCCCTGCTGGATTGGCAATAATCACCTCGTGATTGGCTCTGAGAGTGATGATCCCCTCTTTAACCGCATCCAGGATCCCCTGCACCAGGAATGCTTGATCCTGCGTTCTCCTGATTAACCGTTGCCTTTCGACTTCTGCTCGTTTGCGCTCTATGGCATAACGAATGGCACGCACCAAGAGGTCACGGTCGACTTCCCCCTTTATGAGATAGTCCTGCGCTCCCTCCTGCATAGCTTTCACTGCCAGTGCCTCATCAGCAAGCCCTGTTAACACCAGGATCGGCCGTTCCGGAGAGACCGCTTGTACCTGGAGCAGGGTTTCAAGTCCAGAAGCATCGGGCAGCGAAAGATCTAACAAAATAACATCAAACTCTGTCCAAGCAAGGTGTTGCAGACCCACATTCAGGCGATCAACATGCGTGATATTAAAAATCGGAGAGGGGACTTCGGAAAACGTCTCTTTGAGGAGTCGCGCATCGCTTGGATTATCCTCAATTAAAAGTACTTTTATTTCATCATCCTTCAACTCGATACCCTACCCTGGCGGTAATTTCACAATACTTAGCCAAAAGTGTTCAATAGATTGGATTACTCGAATGAATTGGTCCAAGTCAACGGGTTTCGTGATATAGCAATTGGCGTGTAGATCGTAACTCTTTAAAATATCCTCTTCGGACTTGGAGGTAGTGAGGATCACGACTGGGATCCGTCTCAGTTCTGGAGATTCTTTGATTTGGCTCAATAACTCCCTTCCATCCATCTTCGGAAGGTTCAAATCCAACAAGATGATATCAGGGTGCGGCGCATGGCTGAAATCCCGCTCCTTTTGTAAGAAAGCCCAGGCTTTTTCACCATCCCCCATAACGGAAAGATTATTCCGCAATTTGCCTTCTTTGAAAGCCTCTTTGACTAAACGGACATCACTTGGATTATCTTCAACAAGCAGGATTTCAATCGCTTCACCTCGAAAATCAAATGTCATTCGATCTCCTTTCCTTTCTCTGGTATGGTGAAATGGAAGGCAGAGCCGAGACCTAATTTCGACTCTACCCAAATATTGCCACCGTGCCTTTCCACGATGCGTTTGCACACCGCTAGACCAATACCTGTGCCTGGATACTCCTCGCGGCTATGTAGCCTCTGAAAGATTTGAAATATGCGATCATAATAACGCTCTTCGA
>CAYGXU010000088.1:0-2803 GCA_964353875.1 uncultured Anaerolineaceae bacterium
CAAGGCGGTAAATGAATTTGTTGGAGGCACACAGCAATCGGACGATATTACGCTGGTGATAGTGCGACGGCTCCACAATGTGTGACAGGACGTCGGCACATCACATCTCAAGGTCGGTCTCCCATTTTCCCCTGATCTGCTGCGACGTCCTTTCTCACCAAACCTTCATCCAGCATCTGATTCAGCTTTTTCCTCGGAGATCGATCAAAATCCTGAAAATACCCAAACTGGGTGAAGCGTTGGCATGAGCAGAGCTTCTCTTTTTATTTTGCAGATTCTCTTGGCTTAAGTCGGCAACATATTCGGTATTATCCCACCGCCACGACGCTCAATTCTATTTTTGTTCACATTTTCATAGACCGGCGAATGACTGGCCGCATTGATTCAGGCCACTCGAAGCGCCTTTTAAGGTCATTGCAATGAGACATGGGGAGATACTTATGATGTTGAAGCTGTCCGACTACAATACCAGGAGCAATTCCTAATTCTGATGCAAACTTGAGAATCGCAATCTTGCTCTTCTGGCCACCTGCCATAAAGACTTGAAGTGCAAGCCTTGGTATAAGGAAGTCTTCGGCGAAGCGATTCGCATCATCCTCTTTTCTACCCTGCCCACTATTTGCATCCTCAAGAAACACTTCCTTCTTGCCGTGGAGGAGAATGTGACCCGCTTCGTGGTAGAAACTGAACCATAAATGGTCATCTGTCTTGTATCGCAATGTAAGCTGGATAAGCGCTCTATTGGGTGAGAGCCAACGTGTGGCTCCCCAAGCTCGAATCTTCGGCAACTCTTGTATAAACAGGCAGGCTACCCCTGCATCCATGCAAAGTTTATGCATTTCTCCAACGAACTTTTCAGGAGGCTCTTTAGTTAATCTGCGTATCTTACTAAGAGCAGTTTTGAACCGTTTAGCAGAATATGGCGCGCAGTCGAGGCGTTGCGCCTCAACCTCTCCTTTGCGCAGCCAAGCAGTCACTGCTCCAGGGTCAGCCTCAAACGAGGAGGACTTGCGAAAAGAAGCTGGCATGCTCTCCCATACTTCTTGCCAGCGATTGGGCGATGTGATGCCAAAGAATGTGAGCAATTCCTTAAGCTGGTCTACCTTGGTCTCCCGGCGTTGAATCCAACCTCTCCTGATCATCGCTTTGATCGGAAAGAGATCCATCCAAGCGATCTCTTCTTCAAGTGAGTTCTCTTCTTCCAGTCGAGCAAGGATCTCCTGGTACTGGGATTCTAAACTCATCCAAAAACCCGCTGGAATCGCTAAAGCACGTTCTAGCTGAATCGCTGTCTCAGAGGTTATAGCGGTCTTGCCCTTGATAATACCGTTGATAGTTTTTTTCGGGCGGCCAGTCCTTTCCGCCAACTCGGCCTGAGTCATCCCGATACTGTCCAGTGTTTCTTGCAGGGTAACACCTGGAGGGATCGCATAATTTGGTCGAAATTGGTTGGTTGTTAAATCAGCCATGTGTATCCTCTATTCCCTCAATGCAGATAGCATTGACGCGGGTCCAATCCAAGCCACCGTCCGGTTTCTGTGGAGCAGGATCATTTGCTGGTGATATGATAAGCCTATATGGGTGGTCAAGATCAACAGATAAAAGCCCGGCCATATCGCCGCTTAGTTCGTGGCATCTTATCTGAGGTAAAGATGAAAGATCTTTTAAAGTTGCAGCAGCTCGCAACTGAGTGAGACGCCGTTCCAATAATTTTGCCCTTTTGGGCCCATATTTTCGAACCAGGTCTTTATGGTTAATAAGTTGCTTCTCTAGCTTCTTGCTTCTAAAAATTATATCCATAATAAAACGATTCGTCAATAGTATTAACGGGAAACGTTAATAATAATTATACTCTCGCTAACACTGTTTTGCAATCTACTTAGAGCGAGATAAAGGCATTAAATTTTTGCGTATGAACAATCTCTAGAAAGACTTCGATGGCCTTCTTCTCCACCGGCCAGTATTCCTTTTTAGCCATAGGAGAGCGAAGGATTAACTAGAGCAATAGTTGAAACCACTCGGATTTGGCCCTATCATTACATCAAGCGATGGTAGCGTCCTGAACAGGTATTCGATTTACTTTGCGCTGGAAAGACATCCCAGAGAGGGTCTCTCGCATAATGAGCAAATTGCAATCTACAAGCTGCTTAAGCGACGGTAACAAGCTCAAAAATTCAGCTTGTCGATTCTGGAATTTCTTCACCCGCCTGGATATCACCTCGCTCTTGTTATTCACCCTGATCCTGCTTGCGGTTATAGGTTCTTGCTTTCCCCAGCGTTCCTCCATGATTGACCTCCACCCACAGAGTTCAACGTTATGGGAGGAGGGGATTCGGGAAAGATACGGCGCATTGACCGATTTGCTATCTTCCTTCGGCATCTTCGAAATCTTCCGCTCGCCTGTATTCATCGGTCTTCTATTTCTTTTGGCCCTCCTCACCCTGATCTGCACCCTCGATCGTTGGAAAGCTGTCTGGAGGAGAGCTTTCCATCAGGAAGTGATTTGCTCAGATGCCACATTCAACGTATCCCCCCTTAGCTTTCGCCTCTCCGCCTCAACCGAGATCGACCTTCTAAAAGTGCTGGGCGCCCTTCTACGTGAGAAGGGGTATCGCCTGCAAACCCGAAAGCAGGATCAAAGCACCTATCTGCGAGGCGACCGAAATCGCTTATCCCCTGCGGCGACTTTGATCACCCATCTCGGCGTTTTGCTGCTTGGCCTGGGGGCGCTGCTCAGCGCTGGCTTCGCCTGGCGTGAGGAGTTGACGATATCCCCAAACCAACCCGCCCCGCTTATTCACCG
>CAYGXU010000088.1:2903-14294 GCA_964353875.1 uncultured Anaerolineaceae bacterium
CCTGGCGTGAGGAGTTGACGATATCCCCAAACCAACCCGCCCCGCTTATTCACCGGCATGAGATCACCCTCCAGTACAAGGCTTTCGAGATCGAACGCTATCCTGACGGGAGCGTAGCCAATTACAACGCCACGATCCAGCTCATCCGAGCCAACCAGAAGCCGATCGAATCCTCCCTACGCTTGAATGAGCCGCTGCATTGTGGGGGCATCCGGTTCACCTTGCAGGGTTATCAAAGGACCGCGGACGGTTTCGCTCTTGGTCTCTTAGCGGTCTATGATCCAGGGTATGAGCCTGTGATTGCCGCTGGTTTTCTCTTGTCGTTGGGTTTGACGGTCAGTTTCTACTTTCCTCATTGCTGTTTGCACGCTCACATTACCTCAGAGGGAGTTTTGCGCCTAGCCGGACGCGCCGATCGCAGGGCATGCGATTTCTCACGCGAGTTCGACGCCATAAAGAATCAGTTAAATCATGCGGCTGAAGGAAACAAGAAGGTTGAGGACTGCAGGTCATGATGATTTCCCTGGCATACGCGCTTCTTTGGCTTTCGACCCTGTCCTCTCTGATGCACATCCGATCCGGGAAGTCATGGACAGGCTGGCTGTCCAGTTCATTGATCGTCCTCACCTTGGGTGTTTTATCGGCTGGTTTGGTGCAGCGAGGGATGATCGCCGGCCATTGGCCTCTAACCAATGCCTATGAATTTGCACTCGTTTTCCTCTGGTCCATCCTGGCGATATACCTTTTGCTGGAAGCCTCCTGGCGCCAAAGGCGTTTCGGCGTATTCGTACTGGCGGTCGCCTTGGTGGTGGCTTCCTATGCGATCTCCCGTCCGGAGGGAGCGAAAGCGATCACACCCCTCTTGCCTGCTCTGCGTTCTGTGTATCTCCAGATTCATGTGACCACCTCCGCCATCGGGTATGCCGCTTTTGGCGTGGCTGCCGGCTTGGGATTGGCGCGACTGATCCTACCCCAAGAACATGGAACTCACGAGAATGACGAGCGACATCGGTCTCATGAAGAAGTCGAGCGCATGATGGAACGTTCCTTGGCGCTGGGTTTCCCCTGGCTCACCTTGGGGATCCTCAGCGGGGCGATCTGGGCCCAAAACGCCTGGGGACGTTATTGGGGCTGGGATCCCAAAGAGACCTGGGCGCTGGTCACATGGCTGTGGTATTTGCTTCTCTTCCATTTGCGTACCCTGCGACAATGGCGCGGTCGCAGGCTAGCGCTGCTGGTCATTGTAGGTTTCGGCATCGTGCTATTTACTTTCATTGGAGTGCCCTGGTTGGTGCGAACGGTGCGTCTAGAGAGTATGCATGGATTCTAGAAGGGTTGGATACTCATGCCGAATCATCTTCATGCCATTGTCATAATGAAATAAGAAATTATCGGGGCTCAAGGCAATGACTAGGATATCCAGACGGCAATTTCTATATGGATTGGGCGCCTTTGGAAGCGTCGGGGTCGGAATCGCCGCCGGGCTTGCCAAGCGACGATGGTGGGAATGGACTCCCAGGTCAGACGAAGCCATCCCAACTGCTTCGCCTCCCACCCCCTGGTCAATCGAGGCGCAATACTATGCCTCTTTTACCGCTGAAGGTTCCCTCAATTGCCAAGCCTGCCACGCTCCGGTCGAGGATACCCTTCCCGTTTCATATTGCCACATCCCGCACACGGGCAACTACGTACGCTGCAACCTGTGCCCGCATCATTGCATCATCGCCGAGGGGCAACGCGGCCATTGCCGTGTGCGTGAGAATCGAGCTGGGCGGCTCTACTCCGTTGTCTACGGCAATCCCTGCGCAGTCCATGTTGATCCCATCGAGAAGAAACCCTTCTACCACTTCCTCCCCACAGCATCTGCTTTCTCACTCGCCACAGCCGGCTGCAATCTGCGTTGCCTCTACTGCCAGAACTGGAGCATCTCCCAAGCTACGCCGGAAGAAACGCAGAATTACGACCTGCCTCCCGAGGAGGTCATCAAAAGTGTGCTGGAATTCTCCGCCCCGGTGATCGCCTATACCTATTCGGAACCCAACATCTTTTATGAGTATATGACCGAAATCGCCCGCCAAGGGCGAGCTGCGGGGCTGTATAGCGTGGTCATTTCCGCTGGTTTTATCAACCCAGAGCCATTACGCGCCCTCTGTTCGTTGGTGGATGCCATCAAGATCGATCTAAAAGGATTTGATGAGGGCTTCTACCGTGAAGTTTGCGGTGGCGAGTTAGAGCCGGTCCTAAGCTCAATAAAGACAATATATGAGCAAGGGATCCACTTGGAAATCGTCAATCTGGTGGTCCCTACCCTGAACGATGACCTCGGACAACTACGCGCTATGGCAAGCTGGGTAGCCAGGGAACTTAGCCCCGATGTTCCTCTGCACTTCAGCCGTTTCCAGCCACAATATAAGCTGATGAACCTGCCCCCCACGCCCGTGGAGACATTGGAGAAAGCGCACCAGATCGCCCTGGAAGAAGGCTTGCATTTCGTTTACATCGGCAATGTCCCCGGACATCCTGCTGATAATACCTACTGCCCGAACTGCGGAGAGGCGCTCATCGTCCGTCAAGGATTTTCGGTTGTAGAATATCATCTCGAGGCAGGCTTATGCACGTACTGCGGGGAAGCGATCCCAGGGGTTTGGTGGCCCACCGAACCTGAGGCGGAACCCGTGACGATACCACCGGTCCCAGCGGATACATAAGTCAGTCATTGCAAAGCGTTTTGAAATGAACCAGGGAGAACATCTTAAAATGGATACAAACCGCTTCCCCTTCAGGCGATTTATTTCCCTGATCCTTTACACCTTGCTTCTCTTCGGGTGCATAACGCCAACGGCCTCTCCGACTCCCCTAGCGACAAAAGCGCCCTCCCCCTCGCCGATAAACCATCCGATTTCAACCCTCGTTACGGGTGAGATCCGGCCTGCGCAATTCGCCGGTTCCTGGTACCCACAAGATCCCCAAGATCTCAGGAAAATGATCGATCAATTCCTTGAAGCGGTAGAACCGGTTGACGGAGATCCAATCGCCATCATCGTACCCCATGCCGGCTACGTCTTCTCCGGTCCTATCGCAGCTTATGGATTTAAGCAACTGGAAGGCAAACCTTACGAGGTGGCCATTATCATCGCCGCCGACCATCAAGCGCCCCTCTCGAATCCAATCTCCATCTGGGTCGGAGACGGCTTCGAAACACCTCTCGGGGTCGTTCCCGTGGATCGCGAATTAGCCGAGGCCCTTGTTGCTTCTAACCCCCTTATTAAAGTGGATGCCGCGGCGCATGACGGTGAACACTCGATTGAGATTGAATTGCCTCTCCTGCAGCGTGTTTGCCCGACCTGCCGCATTATCCCCGTCCTGATGGGCAACGCCAATGAAGCGACGGTCGCGGCATTAGCCGAATCCCTGCTCGCGTTGTTGCCCAAACGCGGAGCCGTTCTCATTGTCAGCTCGGATCTCTCCCATTATCCCTCCTATGAAGATGGCCGCATGGTCGACGGAGCCACCCTGGCTGCCATCGAAACGGGGGATTCCGGTCAAGTCTTGAATACTCTCGAGGAATGGATGACTTCTGGAATTCCCAACCTGCTCACCTGTGCCTGCGGCGAGGGTCCGATTCTGGTGGCCATGCGCGTGGCAGAAGGTCTCGGGGCGGATACCGTCACCGTGCTCAACTATGCCAATTCGGGGGATTCGCCTTATGGCGAAAAGGATCAAGTGGTCGGATACGGCGCGGTGATGTTCTGGCACTACGAACCACCCAATCTGACAATGGCGCAGAAAGAAGAGCTTTTAAATCTGGCCCGCAGCGCGATCTTGCAATCCCTCCGCAGCGGAGAGTCTCCCGAGACCGAAACTGATGATCCCCAATTATCACGCCGGGCGGGTGCTTTCGTGACTCTGAAAATGGGCGGGGAATTGCGCGGGTGTATCGGCTATATGCGTGGGGATTTCCCGCTCCACAGGGTTGTGCAGGAGATGGCTGTCGCCGCCGCGACCTCTGACCCGCGTTTTCCACCCTTGACCGAAGAGGAGCTTAAAAGCACACTAATTGAGATATCGATCCTCTCTCCCATGCGACGCGTCAGCAACCTGGACGAAATCCAAGTTGGGGTGCATGGGCTGATGATCTATCACGACGGCAGGCAAGGGGTCCTGTTGCCCCAAGTCCCTGTGGATGAAGGGTGGGATCGAGAAGCTTTCCTGGAGAACTTATGCCTGAAAGCGGGTCTCTCTGGAGATTGCTGGATGGATCAGCCCACTCTCTACTCATTCACGGCGATCGTATTCAGTGAGGAAGAATGACCCTGTGCGAATAACCAGCTGCCATCTACGGGCTGGCCTGTGCCAAGATGATCAGGATCGCAGCAGGATATAACATGCAAAAAATCCCTTTGAGGCCGATCTGGCCCGCTCTGATCACCCTCGGACTGACCTCCACCATCGCTCAATTGACCCTCATGCGAGAGATGGTGGCCATCTTCTACGGCAATGAATTGCTTTATGGATTGATCCTCAGCGTTTGGTTGGCGTGGGTTGCGGTTGGCTCATGGGGCTTGGCTCGTCTGGCCGCACAACAACGCTGGGGGAGAAAGACCTTCGCCTTGGGTCTGAGTATGTACGGCGTCATCCTGCCCGCCCAGATCGCCCTCCTACGGAACATCCGCACCGTCCTTGGTGTAACATCTGGTGCCTTTATCGAGTTTGGACCAATGTTATGGACCCTGATCCTCAGCCTGGCGCCGCTGTGCCTGCTAGGAGGTTTGCTGTTCACATTCGGGGCGCGTCTCACACTTGAGGCAGGAGGATCGGGTGGCCAAGCGTATATCTGGGAAAGTATTGGTGCAGTGATCGGAGCAGGCCTGTTCAGCTTCGTACTTATCCGCCTGACCGATCCCTTCCAAACTGCCCTGCTCCTCACCGCCCTAAGCCTGGCTATCTCGGCCTGGTTCCTTTTACCTGCTCGTCGCCCGTTCGCGATCGCTCTCGCGCTTCTCTTTGCCCTGACCCTGATGGCTGCTCTTTCCGGGGGGCGAGCCCTCCATAAGACGACCTTGAGCCAGCAATGGGATGATCTCGTCTTCGCCGCCGATTCCCCCTACGGCCGTCTGATCATCCAGGCCCACGATGGGCAACGGGTCTTCTTCGTAAACGGATTGCTGACTTTTGAAACCCAGGGAACCTTCCCCGAGGAGGTCGTTCATCCACCGCTCCTGATGCATCCCGATCCGCGAAATGTGCTCCTGGTCGGAGGAGGCGTCGCCGGCGACCTGCGCCAGATCTTGAAACACCCCATTGAGAGTTTGACCTATGTGGAAATCGATCCGCTCTTGATTGAAGCTGCTCGGACTTACCTTCCTGCGGAGGAGGCCGCCATCTTACAGGACCCGCGCCTGACCTTGATCCTTTCCGATGGTCGCTTGTTCGTCAAAGAACTGCGCCATCCCGTGCAAGGCGAACGGCTCTCATTCGATGTGATCATGCTCGACCTGCCCGAACCCTCCACCGGCGCCCTCAATCGCTTCTACACGCGTGAATTCTTTCTCGAAATCCGAGAGTTGCTCCGCCCAGGAGGGATCTTTTCTCTTGGACTTCCCTCCGCCGAGAACTACTGGAGCCCAGAACTGGCACGGCGGAACGGGAGTGTCTTCCAAACCTTACAGGCGGTCTTCCCTCATGTGCTCGTGCTGCCAGGAGAACACAACTTCTTCCTCGCCTCCTCTTACCCTCTCGAGCCGGACGCCGCACTTCTCGCCAGGCGGTTGGCCGAGCGAGGCATTGAGACGGCTTTCGTAACCCCTGCTTATCTCGAATATCTGTTCACGACCGATCGCTTTGCAGCCGTGCGGGAGGATTTGGAAGGCACCAGCGGCGTGAAGCTGAATCAAGACCTGATCCCCATCTGCTACTATTACGACCTGACTCTCTGGCTCTCGCGCTTTTATCCGGGCCTGCGGGGCCTTTTCGAGAACGCCAGCCTGATTAACCTGGGCTGGGTCACTCTGCCTTTGGTTTTGGTGACAATCTTGGGGCGCTGGCAACGCAAATCTTCTCTTCTCATCGCCGTTGCCGGGATAGGTTTAGTCCAAATGAGCCTGGAGGTGGTCCTATTGCTCGGCTTCCAGGTGTTGCATGGCTCTCTTTTCAACGAGGTGACCCTGATCGTGGCTGCCTTCATGGCGGGTTTGGCTTTGGGAAGCGCCTGGATGAACCACTGGTTACATCACAATCCCCTGATTAGTAAAAAGCGTAAACTTATGTTTATCACCATCCTCATGGCATTGGTTCTTTATTGCGGTCTCCTGCCTGTAGTCCTCAAGCTTTCACTCCCTGCCCCCATGGTCCTCTTCCCGCTGGTTACTGTGCTGGCAGGCGGGCTGGGCGGATCGGCTTTCCCTCTTGCGGTGGCCTTCGCTCAGGAGCAGACAGGGGCAACGGTGGGTAGGCTTTACGGGGCGGATCTAATCGGCGGATGTCTGGGAGCATCCTTGAGCGCCGTGTTCTTAGTGCCACTATTGGGCATACCCCAAACCTGCACCGCCCTGGCCCTGATTGGCATCGCATGCATGCTGGTGATGATTTGATGGTGACAGCACCTCCTCAACTGCGAGAAGCGCGATTACAGGAGCCTTGCGATGGGAAAGTCCGTTGCCTGACCTGTGAACGACATTGCCTTTTGGTGGAGGGGGGCATAGGCTGGTGCCGCACGCGGATTCATCGGCAAGGCACCCTCTATACCTTAATCTACGGCAGCATCTCCTCACTTTCCGCCAACCCGATCGAGAAGAAGCCCTTCTACCATTTCTACCCGGGCACTCGTGCCTTGACGGCAGGCAGTTGGAGCTGCAATTTCGGCTGTCCTTGGTGCCAGAATTGGGACATCAGCAAGAAATCACCCCCGCGACAGGGCCGATTCATATCCGCGGCGCAATTAGTCCAAGAGGCAGCTCGCTTGGGTTGCCAGGGCACTTCCATCAGTTTCAACGAACCCACACTCTCCCTCGAATGGTCTCTGGACGTCTTCCCCCTGGCGAGGGAGCGTGGGCTATACAACACCTTCGTCACCAACGGATATATGACCGCACAAACCCTCGATCTGCTTGCCACGGCCGGTTTAGATGCCATAAACGTGGATATCAAGGGCAGCGCAACCGCGGTCAGGGAATATTGCAAAGGGATCGATGTCGAGCGGGTGTGGGCACGCTGCCTGCAAGCACGCCAGCTTGGCATGCACCTGGAGATCACCACCCTGGTCATCCCGGGGGTGAACAGCGACGAAGACAGCTTGCGAGGGATCGCCGAAAGGATTTACGGTGAGTTGGGAGCGGAGATCCCCTGGCATGTGAGCGGTTATTTCCCTGCCTATCAATTTCAAACGCCACCCACACCGCTTACAACCTTGGAGTTCGCTCGAAACATGGGACGACAAGCTGGTCTGGATTTCGTCTACATCGGTAACGTCCCTGGCCATCCCTACGACAACACCTATTGCCCCAATTGTGACGAAACGCTCATTGTGCGATACGGCTTTGATATCTTGCAATATCAGTTGGTTGACGGTCGCTGTCCCCGCTGTGGAAAGTCCATCCCTGGCGTAGGATGGAGATAAAGAAGACCTCCCTATTTCGTGATTGCCATCCTAACGGCTCCTGCAAAGAGTCCTTCGGTCTTCCCTTCGACAGTGGATTGCGCATTTTTTCCCCATGATTACAATGCCCCTTGTTCTGGCTCTGAAAAAAACATCACCAATACCTAAATATTAAGGAAGCCCAATGTCCTCCGAGCCTGGTTCCAGAACCGACAGACCCTTCCTTCAGCGCCTGTGCATCGCCGGGATGAACCTGCTCATCCCGCTCCACACCGCCCTGCTCGCCGCCTATCTCATCGCCCGTGAGCTATCCCAGGGGAAGCTCTGGTTCGTGCGCATGATGAGCTACGGCCTTCCGTGGCTCTTCTCGCCATTGATCCTCTTCCTCCCCTCTGCCATCCTGCGCCGATCCCGCCTTCTCATCACCCTCACCACCCTGTCCGCCGCCTGCTTTATTGCGGTCTATGGGGAGCTTTACTTGCCAGGTCTGCCCGTCCAAGTCAACGCGCCATCCATGCGCGTGATGACCTACAACGTCCTCTTCAACAACCAGTATGCTGATCAAGCGGCAACGGTGATCGAAGCTCACGATCCAGACATCCTCGGCCTGCATGAGCTCGAACCTGCCATGGCCGCAGCGCTGGAGGGGCGCTTCCAAGAGCGCTACCCCTACCGCGAAATCAATCCAGGGGTGGGTCTCTTCAGCCGTTATCCGATCCTGCAAAGCGAGGTTTTATATTTCGGCCAGAACGACGAACGCCTTGGCATCTGGGGGCAGCAGCTCCTCCTGGAGGTCAATGGGCAGCGGATGAACGTCTTCAACGTTCATCCGCGTGTCCCCTACATGGAAGGCGTCCATCCCTTCGGTTTGCCGCTGGGCCTTCCCACTGGCTTCATAACCCTGGGCTTCGAACAAGATGTGGAAGACCTGCTCCGGGGCATGGACCTTGCGATTGGACCAACGCTGGTCATCGGCGACCTCAATTTCACCGATCTGGAAGGGGAATACGCTCAGTTGACCCTGCGCCTGCAGGATGCCCATCGCCGCTGCGGCTGGGGGATGGGATTCACCTTCAGCCGCTTCCCGGGGCTCAAGCTTGCTTTATGGCGCATCGATTACATCCTCTATTCCTCCGAGTTCGTCTGCCTGAAAGCCACCACAGGAGACTTCGGCGGCTCGGACCATCGCCCCGTCATCGCCGAGCTTGCCTGGCGCGTGGATCGGAAATAACCTATCCCTCCAGATCCTGTCCTTCATTTTCAAAGGTTTCCCTCCACTCCGATACTGTCCTTCCACCCATGAGCTCAACTTATTCCATGTTCGCGAGGCCCTCATCTCTCCCTCCATTGGCCCGATCAGATGAATATTCACCCTTCTGCTCCAGCTCACCCCACCTTGTGCGCGTCTTGCCCCCGACCTATAATCCAGGCCCTACCAAGGATTGTTCGGATGAACCCATCCAAAACCCAATCTCGAATGCTGCTCTGCATCAGCATTCTATCCCTTTCCCTCGTCGCTCCTTCTCACCTGCAAATACTCACCCGGAGCGGAGAGGGTCTGGTCGAATTTACCTCCACTCCCTCAACTTGGGTTGCATCTAACCCGGCTTCCGGCGATCTCGATCAGATCGGTCAACCTGAACAGCTACGCATGAATCACCATAGGGCGGAGATATGGAGCCAGGACGCCATGCTGTGGACTTCCCCTGCCGATTGGCACATCACCCAGGCCAGGATCACCGATCTCAACCATGACCACATCCCAGAAGTGACCCTGCTCATCTGGCGTCCGTTTAAACCCTGGCCGATCGACGCTTACCTTCCCCACCCTGGTCGAATTCAAGGCTTCCACAACCAGTACAACCGTTCATGCCACTTGATCCTGATCGGCTGGCATCGAGGGGCTTACCGCGAACTCTGGGCCGGATCGGCCCTGGCAGATCCCATCCTGGATTTCACCGCGGCCGATCTCGACCAGGATGGTCGGCAGGAACTGGTGACCCTGGAGAGCCAATACGACACCCTCGCTCCCGTCGCACACGCCATCGCCCTCTGGGAGTGGAATGGCTTCGGCTTTTCCTTGCGCTCACGTGGACCGCAAGGCCGCTTTCATACGATCACCGCCATCAAAACATTCGACGGGCAGGAACTCCTGCTCGTCCAAGGTAACCTGAGGAGGTAACCCATGTCGAAATCGATACGCATCCTGCTTCCGGTGTTATTACTTTTATCGCTCACACTGTCGTGCAATCTTTTCAAAACCGTCCTTGAAACGGAAACGCCCACAGAGATCCCGACCCTCGAAGTCCCGACCGTCGCGGTGGGACCTACCCAACCGGTTCCAACCCCGCCAGCGAATGCCTATGCCCCAACTTTTGCCAGTTATCATAAGGCCTCGATCCGCCTGCCTTCTAGTTTCGAGGGATATGCTCTTCCCCTTGATCTCTCTGATATTGAGAATCTGGCCGCCTTCGAGTTCTCCAACGGGCAGAAGGAGCTCCTGAGCCAAAACGGCTTTGTCGTAGCCCCGCCTATCCCCGGAGAATATCGCGAGTTTTACCAGATCTACGAGAGTTGGCGATACTCGGAGCAGCCGGTCTTCGTCACCACCGACAGCGTGCTGCATGTCTATCACCTGCTCTTCGACAAGCTACTGCGTGACTTGGAAACCAAGCGTTTCCTGGCTGACCTCGAGGCGCTCACCCGCACCATGGTCGAGACCAGCCAGGAACAATTCACCAGCCTGCAGGGTTCGCCTCTGGCCGAACCCGCCCGTCGCAACCTGGCTTTCTTCGTCGTGGCGGCGCGCCTATTGGAACTCGACCTCGACACACCTCCTGAAGTGAGCGACCTGGTCGAAGCTGAATTCGCTCTGCTCGAAGCTCATGCCGGACCAGAGATCTCGCCCATTTGGGATCGAGAAGACCTGCCCGGCGACAAAAAATTGATCGAGGACTACACCCAATACATTCCGCGCGGGCACTACACTCGCAGCGATGAGCTTAAACGCTACTTCAAAAGTATGATGTGGTACGGACGCCTGACCTGCCGACTGCGCGATCCCTTCGAGACTCAACGCGCCTTGCTCATTACGCAAGCACTACGAAACGCCAGCGCACCCGACGGCACCCCGGCTCTTACCCTCTGGCAACACATCTACGAACCAACCACCTTCCTGGTGGGAAAGGCGGATGACCTCTCCTACTTCGAGTACGGCGCTCTGTCCGATTCGGTTTTCGGCGCTGATCCCTCCCTGGAGGCTTTCGCCAATCCCGATGACCTGGCGGCATTTCAAGAAGCCGCTCGCCAATTGCCGCCTCCCAGGGTCAACTCCATGTGGGTCTGGATCACGGAGGATCGCGATGAGGCTACCCAGGGATACCGCTTCATGGGCCAGCGTTTCACCATCGACGCCTATGTCCTTGGCCAGATGATCTGGCGTTTCGTCGGAACTTTGGAAGAGCCTCGTGGGCTGCCGCGCGCCCTGGACTTTTTCGCCGCCCTGGGATCGGAGGAAGCTTTGAACTTACTCGATGAGATGGGGGAGACCGAATATGAGAATTTTGATTCTCAGATGGCGAAAGTGCGTGGCGAGTTGGCGGCGCTGGGCGAGGACACCTGGACGGAGAACGTCTATTGGGCCTGGCTCTACGCCTTACGTTCGGTGGTCGAAGTTAAGGATAGTCGCTTCCCCGAGTTTATGCGCACGACTGCCTGGACTCGCAAAGATCTTAACACCGCCTTGGGATCCTACACGGAGTTGAAGCACGACACTATCCTGTATGCCAAGCAGGTCA
>CAYGXU010000089.1:0-13834 GCA_964353875.1 uncultured Anaerolineaceae bacterium
CCGGGCAAATCACGCAGAATTTGGCATTGCGGTGATAATGAGGAGATCATAGAAATTAGCCTGAGCAATTACGATCCGATAATAATAAGCCCGGCATGGATCGGGAAATTATTGGCAGTTGCAGGCTACTCATGAGAGGGCAGAAGCAACCGGGATTCAAAATTGAGAGAAACCAGGATCAGCCAGGTCTAAACGAACGGATATAGATCACCAGGTCATCGCCGGGAGCGTAGTAGTCGGGGATGGTCGCTATACGGGTATAGCCTATTCCCTCATAGAAGGCGCGTGTGGGGGCGTATTCGGGTGAGCCGGAGGTCTCAGCGACAATCATGCGACCCTCGGCGCGTTGCACTTCGAGCTCGGTTCGGTCGATCAATGCCTTTCCGATTCCCCGGCGGGCGAAGCGGCGATCGACGCAGATCCAATACAGATCGAATGTGCCCTTGGTAAGCGAAGTCGGGCCATAGCAGGCGAAGCCAGCCACCTGATCATCGACCTCGGCGGTGAGGAAGAAGTAACCGTTGTGGTCGGGTTTTTCCAGGTAGTCGCTGAGCAACTCCCCGACGGTATCCGCCTCCTCAGGCGTGAAGAGCGGCTCGGAGGCGGCCATTTGCAAGACCGTGGTCGTGTCCTGGGCGAGGGTGGGACGGATGGAGATCATCGGCAATTGGAGACAGCCAACTGCAGGATATAGGCGACCATCTCGCCGTAGGAGTAGCCGGACGTTGAGGCGGATCGGAAGAACCCGGCGTCCGGCGCCAGATCGGGGTTGACATTGACCTCGAGAATGTAGGGGATGCCATCCCGTAAGCGTATGTCGACCCGGGCGTAGCCCCGCGCCTCCAATGCCTGAAAAGCCCTGACGGCGGCGTCCTCGATCTGCATCTGCTCCTCGAGTGAAAGGGGCGCCGGGCAGAGGCCGCGCGATCCACGGTATTCCGGTGAATTGGTGATCCACTTGCAGTCGAAGGTGACGAACTTCTGCAGCGGATCCTGCGTCCAGTCAAAGCATACTTCCGAGATGGGCAAGACTTCGGGGTGTCGGTTGCCCCACAGGGCCACGTTGATCTCGCGGCCGGCGATGTATTCCTCCACCAGCGCCGGCTGGCGGTAGGTCTCCAGGCAGTAGCGGATGCGGGCGCGCAACTGGTCGGTATCGCTGACCAGCGAGTCCTGGTTGATGCCAAAACTGCCGCCTTCGGCGATGGGCTTGACGATGGCGGGCAAGGGGATATGCAGGGGCTGATGGTCATCCTGGTAAAAGACCTGGTAGCGAGGAGTGGGTAGACCGGCGGATTCGAGCATTTTCTTGGTCACCAGCTTGTTGAGACTGCGCTGAATGGCAAGCTTGTCGCCGCCGGTGTAAATAAAGCCCATGTCCTGCAAGAGGCTAGGCACGTCAGGTTCGGAGAAGGCGCGACCGCCCAGGCTCTCCACCAGGTTGAAGATCACATGATGACGAGGATCGAATTGGCGCAACGCCGTCGGCAGATCATCCCAGATGGGGACGAGGCGCACGCTGTGAACCATCCCCTCGAGGGCAGCGGCTGCGCTGGAAGCGACGAACTCGGTCTCTTCGTCGGCGATCTTGTCCTCGGGTCGGCCGCGTTCGAGTCCAAGCGCCAGGCTGTAGAGCACGACCACGTCCAGCGATTGAAGAAGGGCATATTGGGGGACGGGATGCGCCACCTCCATGATCGGCAGCGTCATGGGAACGGGTTCAAGGACGGCGGTTGTCAACGGCGGTTGTCCGACAAGGGATTGTCGAGTGGAAATTAGTGGCTTTCTGGATGAAGCAGGCGGCTTGGTTCGAGAGCGGGAGCCGGCATAGGAGCGCGGCTTATGACTTGGAGGCTCCTCCGAGCTAAGGTCATCGTCAGTCTGAGAGATAGGATGGATCTGTGATTGACTGGAAAACTTCGGAAGTCTGTTCATGATGGTTTCCATACCTTCACGCGAATGGCGGGGCTGCGAACCAGCCCCGCACTTACTCATCTGGATCTCAATTCTCGCGTAGTTTACCACCGAAATGAAAGGAGTCAAGAACTGCCGAGATTGATTTGAAGTGCAAGTGGTCTGATTCATAAAAACCGGCAAGGGAGCAGCTTGGGGATCGTGGGCAGCGGTTTGGGAGATAGGGGTGTTTGAATAAGGCGCATCTGTCTGCGCATAGCCATCATTGCTCACCAATCACCCTTGAGTCTGATGGTTTGCCGTCAGACTCATGGAGACAAGGATGCTAAAGCACCCTATGGAATTAACCCAGAGAGCTTTCTGTCATAAGGAGCATTCGTGGTCGTATGGCGCTTCTTCTTGCAGATAGCCAAACGTCTCCGCTGCGGATAAGTTGAAATAGCTGATCCGCTGATCGCGATCAAGGATAATGAGAGCATCTGAAGCGAGGTTGCAGATTTCCAGTGAAAATTGCGATGGAAGGGGAGGGGGGATAACTCTCGCTTCTGTTTGGTCTTTGTCCAAACTCAGAGGACCAGTGTCAGGAATATGCTTCATCGGTTATGATCACATTTTCGCCCATCATTCGATGCTGAAGGCAGTGATCGGCGCAGGGTGGGGGTTTGCTGTGATTATAACGTCATTTTTAAGATCACAAGGAACCTGATCATCTTGTTATTGACACCCTGGAGAAGTGGATGGTGAAAAAACCCGTGACCGGAATGAGGGTCTTGTGCGATGCATCCTATTCAGGATATCTTGCGATCTACGAGCGCGAGATGAAAAAATGAATGTCACGCCGATTTGCTTGGTATGGTAAAGAAGAATAAACTAAGTGGAGAAAGGGAGAGCCAACGTATGAGCTTGTCCCTTGGATTGTGAACGGAGACGAACGGATTGGGCAATGACCCCGATCCATTGCCAGTTCGATTTTGGAGGTGAACATGGATCGCACAAGGGTGGTATTTGTGGCAATCATTGTGATCGCCATCGCAATTGTCGGGATCAGTGTAATCATCCGTGCCATACAGCTTGTCACGGGGCCTTCAGAAGCGGCCGGGACACCACTGCCCGAGAATGCGGTGGTTGTCGATATCCAGTCCTCCAATACGAAAGAGGATTGGATGAATCAGGTTGTGGCTTCATTTAATGAAGGGGGTCACACCGTCAATGGGAAGCCGATTGTCATCACGGTCGCTCACGTCGGTTCTGGAACCTCCTTGGAGGATGTTCTGGAGGGGAAGGTGAAACCCGTCGTCTGGAGCCCGGGCAGCGACTTTTGGGTGACCAGGATCAATCAGGCATGGCAGGATCGGACCGGGAAAAGGATCATCACGAATGAATGTCCCGCGACATTGCGAGTGCCGCTGGCAATCGCCATGTGGAGACCGATGGCGGAGGCGCTCGGTTGGCCAGACAAGCCGATCGGCTGGGATGATTTGGCGGACTTATCCACCAACCCAGATGGTTGGTCGGAGTATGGACATCCGGAATGGGGTCAATTTAAGTTTGGTCACCCGCATCCGGAGCATTCCAACTCCGGGATGCTTTCCCTGATCGCCGAGGTCTATTCCGCCTTGGATATCACCGACGGATTGACCATCGAGAATGTGAAAAGCCAAACCGTGATCGACGAAGTGGGCGCGGTTGAGCAGCAGGTGTTTCACTATGGGATGAAGGATACCGATCTTCTGGGAAAGATGACCCAACGCGGCCCGTCGTATTTGCATGCTGTGATCAGCTACGAATCGAATGTCATCAAGTGGAATCGCGATCACGAAAGCGAATTGCGATTTCCACTCGTGGCGATCTATCCGGACGATGGCACATTCTGGGTGGAGAACTCGTATTGTGTGCTTGAGGGGGCCGATTGGGTCAGCGAAGAGCAGGTGGAAGCGGCGCTCATCTTTCGTGATTACTTGCTCTCGGCGGAGCAGCAATCCCTGGCGATCGATTGGGGTCTGCGTCCGGAGGATCCCAATGTGCCCTTACACTCCCCCATCGATCTCGAGCATGGCGCTGTCCCCACCATCACGATGAGCAATGTGCCCCATCTGGCCTACCCGAGTGATGAGATCATCAGCCATATCATCGATATGTGGCATCAAGTGAAGAAGAAAGCCACGGTGATCCTGTTGTTGGACACCTCGGGAAGCATGGAGGGGGATAAGATCAAGAGCGCCGTGCAGGGAGCGGTCACATTTGTCGATCAAATGAACCCTGAGGATGAGCTATATGTCATCACCTTCTCAACTAATGTGGTCGAGTTGCCATTTTCGGGGAAAAAGGGGGATGTCGGCGAACGGCTTAAAGGAGCGCTACTTGGACTCTACTCCGAAGGTGGGACCGCGCTGCATGAAGCTGTGATCCGTAGCATCGATCGCATCGAGCAACTGATCGCCGAGGATAGGGCCGCGGGGGAGAACCGCTTATATGGTATCGTTCTTTTATCGGATGGGATGAACGAAATCGCAGGCGGCCCTTCGGAGAGTGATATGCTCAGCCGTCTGCCCTCCGGCACGGAAGCCAGTGGGATTAAGATCTATGCGATTGCCTATGGCGAGGATGCCGACATCGATCTCTTAAAGACTTTGGCCAACCGGACCAATGGGAAGCAGTTCAGCGGCAGCGTGGAAGACATCGAGGCGGTCTATTTCTTGATCTCGTCCGAGTTTTAGAGCATGTCGGGGCTGATGGGGGGCAGTGCATAGGCTTGAAATCCATCTTTGCACTCATTGAATACCCCACAGTCGCACTATTCCATCTGCGCCTCTGGTGGCCAACAACGTGCCATCTGGACTAAATGCCAGATCCATGGTTGGGGAATCAACGCTCAGCAACAGCTTACCTTCTAGCGCATCCCATAATTGGAACGTGCTGGCTGTGTAATAGGACTGCATGTCGGGACTGCAACTTTGAATTGCTAGCAGTCGCGAATCTGCACCAAATGCCATATCTGTGATGTGCCCTCCCTGCGGTTGGAATTCCTGTCTCGGGATATCGACGGAATCTGCGGAAATATCCCAAATCTTTACCGAAATTGCCTCCCCGCCCGCGGATGCAATCAGTTCTCCATCCGGGCTGAAAGCGAGGCTATTGAGCGGGTCTTGTGGTGTGAACTCTCGAATAAGGTTCCCACTGTCCGCGTCGGATAATTGGATCCTACCATCTAACTCTGAGGTGATAATGGTGCGATCTGGACTATAGTGAATACCAACTGGGTCGGGAAATCGTTGGATTTTCCCCGAATGGTAGTCCCGCAGCAATGTCACTCCATCATTTCCTCGCGACACCAGGGCTTGGCCATCCGGACTATATGCAATCCAGGTGACACCGGAAGGGTGCGCCTTGAGCTCATAAATGACTTGATCATTCATGATATCCAGGACAGTGATCTCTCCCATAAGACAGCGATATCCATGCATGATCTGGACATCTCCACAGCCTCCATATGCAAGGATTTGTCCACTTGGATGGTATGCCACCAGATACGCGTCGTATTGTATCTTGTGGGAATACCAAAATTGACCAGTCTCTATATTCCAAATCCGCACATAGCCATCATCGCCGACGGTCGCCAGATTGGCTCCGTCTGGGCTGAACGCAAGAGCGGATATCGAACTCGAATGACCTAGCAGATTAAATTCGCGCTCGATCTGGCCGCTGCCCAAATCCCATATCCTGATAACCGCATCCTCATGAGTGAGTATTCTCTGACCATCCGGCAGAAAGAAGACATCGTCCGCTTGACCTTCCAAGATGCGCAACTGCTCACCGTTCACATTCGATAGAATAATCACATCCCCGCCGCTGACGAGCGTCTTTCCGTCGGGACTAAAGGAAATTCCATGCAATGTGATGCCGGGTGGGAATCCCACTGTTGGATGTGGCGTATCTAGAGGCGTCCCAGTGCTTGTCTCCCAGAACTGAGGCCCAGAAGAACCCGCAGAGGCAATCAAGCTCCCATCCGGGCTGAAGGTTGTCTGGTAGTGGAGCTGGAGGCGATCGAGGTCATAGATCAGCTCGCCAGTGTTCGGATTCCAAAGCTGGAGGGAAATAGAGGAATCGAATGAGCCTCCGGATACCAACTGTCCGCCATCTGGGCTAAAGGCAACGGTCAATACTTTTTCAGTGGCAGCATTTAGCTCGTGCAATAGCTGCCCTGAATGCACATCCCAGATCTGGACACTATGCTCACCGCCGCAAGCAAGCCTTCTGCCTTCATGGTCGAAGGCCACACTGAAGACTGAATTGTGACTGTTCAGAGTGGACATTAATTGCCCTGTGGCGATATCCCATAGCTGTATGGAGGTATAGCTTGCCGCAGCGAGCATGAGTCCAGAAGGATCGAAAGCGACATCGTAGATGGGGGCGTCCGCTTCAAGCCGGTATTCCCTGAGCGTCTCGATGTCATACAGGTACACGCCGCTAGAACTGGCCACCGCCAAGCTCTTGCCGTCTGCTGAGAGAGCCACCTTTCTAATTGGACCTGTGCCCAGGTGCATAAGCTCCTTCAATTGTGCCGCATTCTCTACCGTAATGGCTGAGGCCGATATGGCCATTGGTGAAGGGATCAAGGTTGGAGGTGAGGCTGTAATCATACCCGGCGTGACGGTTGGCGCCGGCCCAAGAGTTGCATATTTGCATCCAAGGGGACTCAGCATCAAGCATATGGCAATCGTCGTAATAGCAGTCTGGATGAGTTTCTCTTTGTTCATATGCAAAACCCTCTACTGTTCCTAGACGGATGCGATGCGGCAACCTAGTAAGTGAAGGGATCCGTGTGGGGCAATTGCCGCATCATCCCAGGCTGAACTAAGTCAGACGCTTCCGCAAAATTGCGCTTCGCAATCTAAGAATAATTGTAGGGGAGAAGGCAACTCGATGTAAATAGGCTTTTTGGTGGATGCTGTTGCCATGATCAAGCGTTGCTACCAATGGGGTATAGTGAGAGAAATCTCATTTGGCTGGAATGAGTGCGTATTGAAAAGCTGCTTGGGCAGCTTGCCGGGAGGAGACAGCATGGAGTCTATGGTGTCCGTAGAGTTGCTGGCCATTCTTCTGGCAATAGGAATGTCTCCTCGATCAGGCGTACTGCGTTATCAACGCCGCTCTCGGCGCGGATCTGCTCACCGATGGCGGAGGCTGCTGCTCGCAGATTGTCGTTGTGCGCCAGATCCTGCAACGCGGCTGCCAACCCAGTCGTGTTCAGCTTCACACGCCGGATGGGTCGCAGCCCGGCACCTAACTCATAGACTCGCTGACCCCAGTAAAACTGATCAACAAGATGTGGGATGACCAGCGCCGGGATGCCTGCCCTCAGGCCGGCGGACGTGGTTCCAAACCCGCCGTGGTGTACCAACCCGGCGCTGCGCGGCAGCAGCCAGCTATGGGGCAGCGAGCCGGCAGCGTGGATGGTCGGCGGCAGGCTCAATAGTTTCATCCCCGCTTCCCATTCCTGGATGATCGCCCGCACACCCGCCTGATGGATAGCGTTCACGAACAGGCTGGCAGTCTCCAGCGCATCGCTTCTGCCCAGGCTCATTGCTCCCAGACTGATCACCAGTGGAGGTTTGCCAACCTCGAGAAAGGCCAGCAAGCCTGTCGAAGGCTGCCATCCGACCGGTTCTTCCGCAAACCAGTAGCCCACGACATGGTGATGAGGTGCCCAATACGGATTGGGCGTGTAGACTGCCGGACTGACCGGCACGAGGTTCAGACGCGCCGAAGCAAAGCCTTCCGGTCCTACCGGCGGAAGGCCTTGCCGCTTACGGATACGATTGAGCGGCCGAGTAGTGATCAGGCTGATCAATCCATCTATAGCAGCATAAGCCATCCGCTTGAACAGCGGTCGGGCGGGATCGTCCCACGGGATGCCCCAGGGTGTGAAGGTCACACTTAAATAGGGCAGATTCAGCTGATCGGCCTCGTTTTTTCCTGCTGCGCTTGCCGCAGGAACCAGCACCAGATCTGCCTGCCGGCACAGGGCCAGGATATCCCCGTGCGATTGCTCCAGCTTTTCGAAGGCAAAACGCATCCCTCGCACCAGACCTACCGCTATATTGCGCGAACGAAGGCGGATTTCCGCCACCTCCTGACCGAGGTCGATGTCGAGACCGATCGGCGCAAAGCTTACGCCATGGGCTTCGACCAGCATTTTCATGACAGGATGCGAAGCCAGCGTAACAGTATGCCCGGCGCGTGCCAATCCCTGTGTAAGTGCGATAAATGGTTGCACATCCCCCCGTGAGCCAATAGTTGGAATCAATATTCTCATTGATACCTCAAGCCAATTGCGAGATATGTGTCATAAGGACTTACTCATTGATCTTCACATCCGTTCGAGAGAGATCATCATGCAATTTGACCATGACTACTTGCCAACGGGCTGGTAATAAGAACAAAAGAAGGGGCGGGTGAGTGGGGGGCCTTTGCCGCAAAAGCAAGCCACGATCTAAGAAAGACCGGACGACTTGGTGTGAAACCTCGTCAGATTCACTGGACTATTAGGTCAGGATCTTCATTGTTTAGGGTCAGTAAGCGAATATCTTCTAAATCTACTGCTCGTCCGGCTGCTTTCTTGGAGGCAATCAGATCACTCTTGGATACGATAAAAAATGCCTGGCCTTGATAAGTCAGCACTTCTCGGTTCTGCCAAGCCTCTTCGAAGTTCAGGCCGGGGGTCATAGTCTGCACATCGATACGGACTCGATCCTGGAAGATCGTGATTTCGTGAGCCAGCAGCTCTTCGGCTGTGATTAAAGACGCTGTCCCCAGATTGACTTCTAAGAGGGAATCCAGAAGTTTTTGAGCATTTTCTTGAGTTGCTTCAATGAGGATATCCAAATCAAAAGTGGCGCGTGGGACACCATGCAAGATTGCCGCGATGCCTCCAATGACGATGTAGCGAACATCATGCTTTTGAAAGGACGCGAATACGTCCCGCAATCGGTTGAGCAATCTTGCGCTCCACTATTCTGGGATTGATCTCAAGAACCAAATCGGTAAAGGTGCAAAGCAGGTCCGCTCGTTCCTCTACTGTAAGCATTTGGAACCATTGAGCTTTCGATATGGGATCTTCATGACGACGATCGTGGGAAATGGACAGATACACTTCAAACACTCCAACTCAGAAATCCGCCTGAATGGCTGGATTGTACCATTACTCAGAAAAATAGGGTTTGCTTAGTGACCTGACTGCCGATGTCATGGGCAAAACGCCATGCAACAACCAGAACAATGGGTTGCATGACATACTATGCAAACTTGAATTGAATCCGGATGGCAGAAGGCACAGGTTGGGCAGTGTGGTGTGTGCTTTACCTTCCTTTCCCTCCAAGCCGGTAATGGAAAACGCCTGTGGTTTTGGCCAGCAGTGGAATATGGCGTACCCACCGAGCACGGGCCAGACGCGGCTCAGGCTGAGCGAAGGGGAACCATTGATCGAGCAGGCAGATGCCATCACCCCATTCTTCGAGGTCTTCGGCGTGTTTCAGAGCCCACTGACTACGCACGCCGACTTTGGTGCGGTCGACCCTGCGGTTGTTCGCCCAGACGAAGAACGGCGAAAATGCATCGAAGACCAAATCCGCACCCGGGAAATACTCCTTCAACGTCAGCGCCAATGACTTGACCTGTGCTTCTTCAAAGTACATAAAAACACCCTCGGCCAGAAAGAGAGACGGGTGCTGGCGATGGGCGCTCACCGCCTTCAGCCATGCGCTGTCGAGCACCGAACAAGCCAGGAGATGATAGCGTGCCCCTTCACCGCCGATGAACTTCCGGCGCAGCTGAATGACTTCCGGCAAGTCAAGGTCATACCACTCTACCTGGCCATTATCCACACGCTCAAAGCGCGCATCGAGACCGCACCCAATGTGGACGACGACCGCCTCAGGGCAGCGCGCCAGAAAATCGCGTACATAGCGGTCGAACTCTCGGTTTCGCAGGACAATAGCTACCCGAACTTCCTCATCGATCTTAGCCAGTATCCGCGAGGGATCAAAGTCCAACTGCCGAACCAGGGACACTGCTTTCTCGTCTTTGAGGAGGGCATCGGGGCGCTGTGATTCAATCGCTCGAATGTAAAGCGGCATGAGTAGCGTTTCAGCCATGTCGCTCAGGCCCTGATTGGGAATCTCAGACATGCTTATCCCTCCCAAGAATAGAATCTGGCGTTATGCCTGCTGTTCCTGAACCGACCTGGCCGCCCAATGGCCTCAAGCATAGATTCGTATGTGAAGGCCGGTCCCCTCACTAAATGAGCTTCATCCGATTAGGATGTACACAATCAAAACGCACTCAAAATGTGCGAAGAGAGGGAGGTGCCGGCCATGATAAAGGATAGCACAATTTTCGCAGGGTTGGACCTGGTAGACAGATCTTCGCCAGTCCATATTCTCGATGAGGAAGGAACGGAAAAGTCTTTGCTGGTTTGTCGCAGGGTGTCAAGCGTAGCCGTCAAGTCGCCGCTCGAATCCTTCATTCCGATAATCCTCGGATGCTTTGAGAGTCTCGCCACTCGGGAAGACGCCGTGAACACCCCCGTTGATCAAGTGATTCACCAGCATCCGAAACGCAGCTTCACTTATCTCCTTATTCTCATCCAGGGGTGTGACCATAGCTGGAACGATCCCCTCTACTGCTTTCTACATGGTCATCATTCCCCTCCCAATCAAGCGCATAAAGCGACGCGAGAGCAGTCCCTGGCACGGTGTCGACGAAGACCAGCTTGCGCGGCATGAGCCTTTCCTCGCCCGGCTACGTCAGGGCCAACGCCGGAGCCTCCAGGAGCGCCACGACGTCATCCAGGAAACGGGCAGCGCCGGCTCCGTCGAGCACGCGGTGGTCGACCGATAGGCTGAGCCAGGCTGTGGGGACGGCGCGCAGCTGGCCGTCCTCGACGAAAGGCCGCTCGATGATTCGGCCGACGGCCAGGACGGCGGCCTGAGGCGGGTTGAGGATGGCATCGAAGAAATCCACGCGGAAGGTGCCCAGGTTGGTGAGGGTGAAGACGCCGGCCTCGAAGTCCGAGGGGAGCGACTTGCCGGCCCGCGCCCGCTCGATGAGCTCGCTGCGTTTGCGGGCGATCTCTGCCAGCCCCAACGCCGCCGCGTCACGGATCACCGGGACAACCAGGCCATTGGGCGTGTCGGCGGCGACGCCGATGTTTACCGCCGGCGCCGGACGCAGCCCTCCTGGCGTGTACTGCGCCATTGCACGGGGATGCTTGACCAACGCCAGCGCCACCAGCCGGACCAAGATGTCCGTGATGGTCAAGTGGATTCCCGCACTGGCTTCGAGCGCCGGAAGCAACTCGTGGCGTAACGCCAGCAGGCGGCGGGCATTCACCTCCGCATGCAGGTAAAAGTGAGGGGCCGAAGTGAAGGAGGTCACCATGCGCTCCGCCATCAGGCGCTGGGCGCGGCTGAGCGGCTCGACGGCGCCGGCGATCGGCGTTGGCCGCGCCTGCGCCGCGCGCTCGATGTCCTGCCGCGTCACACGGCCGCCGGGCCCTGTACCCTGAAGACGGGTGAGGTCAACGCCCAGATCGCGGGCACGGCGCTTGGCGATCGGCGTGGCCGGCGAGGCGGCCGCAGGTGCGAAGGAGAGCACGTCGCGCTCAACGATCCTGCCCCCCAGGCCGCTGCCGTGAACCAGTTTGAGATCAATGCCGCGCTCAATTGCCGCTCGCCGGGCGCGTGGGCTGGAGATCAATCGGCCGGAGGGCTGGGAGGTGGGAGCGACTGATGCTGGGAGCGCGTTGGCAGGAGCCGCCGATGACGCACGGGACGCAGCCCCGGCGGGGACGACCTCATCCGGAGTCGCCGTGATCAACGCTACGACCGAGAGCACGGGGACGGTCGAGCCGGCCGGGGCGAGGATCCTGCGCAAGTAGCCGGCGGTAGGAGCCTCGACCTCGAGCGTCGCCTTGTCGGACTCGACGCTGTAGAGGACATCGCCGGCCTTGACGGCCTCGCCCTCCTGCTTGAGCCAGGCGACGATCGTGCCCTCGTTCATCGTCTCGCCCAACATGGGCAAGATGACTTCGGTTGCCATGTGCCCTCCTACTGCAGCGCCTGATGGATGCCGGCGATGAGACGGTTGACGTTGGGGATGGCGGCGTCTTCCAGTGGATCGCTCATCGGGACCGGCACATCCGCGGCGCAGACGCGTACGATTGGCGCATCGAGCCAATCGAAGAGCTCTTCCTGGATGCGTGTCACCAGCTCGCTGACGAAGGAGCCAGTCTTGTAACCTTCGGTCAGACCGACAACACGGCCGGTCTTGCGCACCGAGGCGGCGATCGTCTCCATGTCCAGCGGCTTCAGCGTGCGCAGATCGACGACCTCGACGTTGATCCCTTCGGGTGCAAGCTTCTCGGCGGCCTCCAGGGCGCGGTGGACCATGCGCGAGTAGGTGATCACGGTGACGTCCTTGCCCTCTCGCTTCACGTCGGCGACGCCGTAGGGGATGATGTAGTCCTCGTCGGGTACCAGGCCTTCAATGCCATAAAGCATCTTGTGCTCGATGAACATCACCGGGTTGTCGTCGCGAATGGCTGCCTTGAGCAGCCCCTTGGCGTCGTAAGGCGTGCTGGGCATGACGACGTAGATGCCCGGGAAGTGCGTCCACAGCGCTTCGAGCGACTGCGAGTGGTGAGCGGCGATGTTGCGCCCGGCGCCGCCCTCGGTACGGATGACCATCGGAACGATCGTCTTGCCGCCGAACATGTAGCGGTTCTTGGCGCCCTGGTTGGCGATCTGGTCCATCGCCAGCGGGGTGAAGTCGACGTACATGATCTCAGCGACCGGGCGCAGGCCGGCCATAGCGGCGCCGACGGCCGCCCCGCCGATGGCTGCTTCGGAGATGGGCGTATCGCGCACGCGCTCCTCGCCGAATTCCTTGATGAGGTCGCGGGTGGCGCCGTAGGCCCCGCCGTACAGCCCCACATCCTCACCCATGATAAAGACCTTGGGGTCGCGTACCATCTCCTCTCGCAGCGCCTCCTGGATGGCCTGCCAGTAGCGAATCTTGCGCGTGCCCGCTCCGCCGGCCTTCACCCGGGCGCGTAGCTCGCGCTCGTGGTCGATCTCCCTTTGCGTCCAATGGAAGGGGGCATAGACGTTGAGCTCGAGCTCCTCGGCGGGGGGAAGGGGGGAAGCGAAGGCGAATTCGGTGGCGGCATCGATCGCCTTGAGGGCGTTGGCTTCGATCGCATCGACCTCCGCCTGGGTGACGGCGCCGCTCTTTACCAGGCGCGCGGCGTAGTTCGGGATGGGATCACGCTTCTTCCAGGCGGCTTCCTCTTCCTTTGTCCGGTAGACGCGCGGGTCGGACCGTGAGTGGCCGTACCAGCGGTAGGTCTTGCACTCGACGAGCGAAGGCCCTTTGCCCTTGCGGGCGCGCTGGACGGCCTTGGCCACGGCCTGGCGCACAGCCAGGATGTCCATGCCGTCGACGATCTCGCCAGGAATGCCGTAGGCACAGCCGCGGTCGGCGATGTCGAGCTTGGCGGTGGCCTTCTCCAGCGGGACGGACATACCGTACAGGTTGTTCTCGACAATGTAAACGACCGGCAGCTTCCACAACGCCGCCATGTTGAGCGACTCGTGGAAGTTGCCGGTATTGGAGGCGCCGTCGCCGAAGAAGCACAGAACCACGCTGTCCTTCTTCATCATCTTCTGTGCCAGCCCGGCTCCGGTGGCTACGGGGATGTTCCCGCCGACGATGCCCGTGGCGCCCAGGTTCCCCTTTTGCAGGTCGGCGATGTGCATCGATCCGCCGCGTCCCAGGCAGTAGCCGGTAGCCCGTCCACACAGCTCGGCCATCATCTTGTTGTAGTGCTCGGCGCGCTCCGCTTCCGTCTTGGCCATGGAGG
>CAYGXU010000090.1:0-13825 GCA_964353875.1 uncultured Anaerolineaceae bacterium
TGATTCCTTCCTACTTTTCTTGAAAAACCCTTCATAAAGTTGAATGAAATCCACTCAAGGGGCGATCGTTTCCCTTGCAACTATTTAATCGTATCTATTTATATCCTATGCCCCAAGAGGGGGTGCCTGGGGATATTCACCCTTATGGGAACCGTGCCCATCATCAGGAAGTCTTCCTCTGCCGTCCCTCTCTAGAGGCAAAATCCGCTGACGCTTGGCCAAGCGCCAGCGGGTATCTGGTCTCTTAGGTGCATGTCACTTATTTCGACCAAACCGTTTTCAAGAAGGCGCTCACATCCACAGCTTCGCGCGGTCCTACCAAGATCTCCCAGCCGGGCATCTCCTCTTCCAATTCGCCGGAGAGGACAGCCACGTGGCCGGGGATGATGATTTTCCGATGAGCGACTTTTTGTTCCACATTGAAGGTTTTCGCATCCTTGGCGATGCGTTCAGCGTCAAACTTACCAGCAGCCCATGCCGTGAGCACGCTCATGCCTTCGGCGTCCGTCACCAACAACCAGCCGGGCCAACCCGACCCCTCCACTTCGTTTGCAATGGAGAAATACGTTATGGAGAAATTGGTTGTGACTAGCAAGGGGGAGTTCTGATCTGGCGAGTTGATCTCATAAATACCTGGCTGAACTTGGATCGGTTTCTGCGGATCAGTGTAGATGTTTTGTCGCAGGACCAAAAGCGGATACAAGCAGGCGGGATCGAATTGCTCAAGCACGATCAGGCCACTATATTTGGTGATGTGCTCGGCCGCTAAGAGAGTCTCTTCGACTTGCTCATTGCGTCCTGGGAAGGTGATGATGGGGAAGCCCAAGGGTCGGAAGGTCTTCTTCAATGCCAAACGTCGAATGATCGTGAGGACCTCAAGCGAATCGAGATAGCTCTTTACTCCTGGGTCCAAGATCAGCTCTTCTACCCCGGCTGATTTGATTTTTTGTGTCAGATCAGCGAGTTCATCCAGAGTTTCGGCACGAACCGCAAGGGGCACAGCAGCTTCCTTGGCAACTTTCGCCATGGTCTCCCAATTCTCGGCATTGGCTGCATAGAGAAGGGGGCGAGTGCCGGCAGCAGCCTCAAGCCCAGCCTTGGCCAGCTCTTCGGATGGGGCGATCAGAATCAACGGTTTCTTGCTGGCTGATCGGATAGTTTTGATGGCGGCGCTGAAAGTGGATGGGTCACCGGTGGCGGCTTCGATCGCATAACCATCCAGGAATAAATCTATGCCGACATAGTCGACATGGAAGGCCTCCGCCTTGACGACTTTATTCTTCAATTCCTGCGGATCGTCGCTGTCGCGTAAGCGCCAAAACAAGCCAGGTTTATTGTAGAAGGTCTTCTCATGTCGGAAAAGGACAGTTTCATTGCCGACTTTGATCTCAACCTCGTCGCTCTTCAATTGGACCAATCCAATGGGCGGCGCCGAGGCGGCTTCCAATTTGATTTTGGCTTCTTCACTGACATGCGGGCAATCACTTAATTTGACCTGTTTGGCCGCCAATTTCATCGCAAAGGCCAGGCAGGTGGGATATCCGCAATCCTTACAGTTTGTCTGAGGGAGTAGTTTATAGATTTCGAGACCTGAGAGTGCCATTTTCCACCTCTTCCTTTGCTACAGAGCCAACTCGGGTGTAACCAGCTTGTCAATGACAGCCCGAACTCGACGCAGGGTTTCGGGATGGCGTAATACTAGAAAATCCGCTCCAGAGTGGATCAGGGTCAAGGCGGTGATCGCTTCCCAGTTTAACGCCCGACGATCCCAATCCCCCCAATACTCTGGTACACCCTCGCCGACTTTCGATTCCTTCACGCGCCAGGCTTCCTCGCCAGGATTGACTAGCATGGGTTGCTGGGTCATTTTATCCCCGGTAAGGGCAGCCACGCGTAACCGTTCCATGACCGAGAACCCATATTCAATGCCATAGCCAAGGGCTCCGGTGGTGGGATCCATGATGATGCGTTCTAAAGGCATGCCCATATCATGGATCAAGATCACTAACTGCTTGGAAAGGTTCACGTCCATGGGGGTTTTCGATTGAACCAGGTGATCATTGGCCATCGCCGCTGCCACGATGGTACGATAGTTTTTCTCTTCGCAAATGCCAAGCAAAAGGCGTTCGCCTTTCGCCTCCTCGGCAACGGGGACGATGAGATCATTATCGATTTCGGCCTGGCCGGGTCCAACAACAGCCAATGGCAGCCCGGTTGTCTGAAGTACTTTCCGTACGGTTGCGCGAGCATTTTCGCCGGTATTTGGCTTGCCATCCGCGCCGAATGCGCTGAGAACGAGATAAATCATATCAGCGCCTGCCGCCTCTCCAGCCTTAGCCCATTCGGCTGGATCAAGCATTGCGTCACCCCAAGCTTTATGCAGCAAGGGTGACCAATCCTCCGGCTTTCGACTACGGATATCAAGGGCGAGAACAGGGCGGTGGGGGATCTTGCCTTCGAAATGCAAATAGGGCAAGGTAGTCTCACCACCAACGGTGATGCTGCGTGAGCGTGTCCCCCCTTGATCGGAGGTTGCGCCAAGGGTGACTTCACGTACAGGATGGGTCCACTTTTCGATAGGGGTTTCAACAGCCATGAAGTAACATCCTCCCATTCTTACGGTTTTCGCGGTCAGCCCTCAGCTCGATTGGGCTGAGGACTGACCGGGGAACATCATCTATCAATTACATCAAAGGTGGCATCGAGAGAGCCGGGTGATTCTTAGCGGTAATGTGTTGCATTAAACCTTCGACGTCGGTGGCGACCCTCTCATCGGCGATCTTATCGATCAATTCCGGGTCTCCTTCTCGTTCGGCTGCTTCTTTAAGCATTTCGGCCATTTGTTCTTTGAGAATGGAGGACATCCAGACGATCCGTTTCAGTCCGCCATCGGCGCGGATGAACTTGGGGCTGAGGATGAAGAACTTGCCGTGGCCCATCACGCCCGGTGTCTGCAGCCCGCCGCCGGCCATGCCGGCCAGGGTGGAGAAGGTCATCCCGGCGGGGGTCATGCTGGGATCCTCGCGGCTGACGATCATGAAGCCATTGGCTTCAGGGATAACCATCATAATGCACTCGAAGCAGCCGCAGGCGGTCATTGGGTTTTCCATGACAGCGTACATGGCGACATCCGAAACGGAGCCATGCGAAGCTTGAACAGCATATGCGTTGACCCCGGTGAAGTAGCCTCTGTCAATGTCCAGGATCTCCCCTTTCTTGATGGGCTGGTTGGGTCCGGTAGGATTGATTTGCTTAGAGGCTTTACAGTCTAACCAGTTATAGGCTCCGCAAAGCCCCAACCGTTCTGGGCTAATCAGGCAGACATGATTGGGGGCGAAGGATTGACAGAGAGTGCAGGAATAGAACTCATCAACACTCTCGTCGGTCATGGCGCCAATACGCACGTTGCGTTCTTCATAGGCCTCGCGTGCTTTCTCAAGCCACTTGGCATGGAGCTTCGGATCGGTGATGATCTTGACTTGCACCTTATCCACGATGCTGCCGAAGTCACCCAGAAAGCGGGAGTGGAGAATATCGCCGAAATGCTTGAGGTTAAAACCTTTTTCGCAAGCATTCTTGCTGACTCGGATCCAGGCGATGTCGCGCTGGCCAATATGTTGAATACCGGAAGCGCCGTTGATGAAGTAGTGGATCTGACGTTCGAGCACAGGCTCGAAATCCTTCTCCATCTTTCGGCCGGCGACCTCGACAAGGATTCCTAGATCAATAGCGCCGCCATCTTCCAGCTTCTCAAAACCCTCTCCAATGACTTCAATCCTGCCGTCCTCGACCTGATCCATATCCGTCATGCGCAGATATTCGAAGGCGCGGCTCTTCTTTCCGCCGAACTCGACCCGCATGTCTGCGCGGCGAACTACTTCACCTTCGAAGGCGGAACCATAGGGGACTGGGATCGGTACTTCGGTGATTCGGACTTTGACGCCGCGCACTTCGATGCATTTCTGAACCAGCCGGGCAGCTTTCTCCTCTTCCATCTCGCCCTCAATCTCATTCCAGGGCATGGAGATAACATGTTCGTAGCGCGTGACGCCAGTGGGGAGAATCTCGGGGATCACGGTATCGGCGATGACTGGGAAGCCATAGGAGATGGCGCCAGCCGCAGTGGCATATTTCAAGTCATCCACTTCTCCCAGTGCAAGCACGAAGGCAAAGACGCGGAATTTATTGTAAAGCAAGATATCCCGCCATTGACCGCCTTTCATCCCGCCGAATGTGAGCGCCGAACGGGTGGCGAAGCCTAATGGGTAGATGGCAGAGATCGAATCCTTTCCGAAGGGGACGATGTACGTATCGTATCCCATCTCCACCTTTTCTTCGACCAACTGGTCGATGACGGATCGACCATTGACATTGCCCACCAGGAAGGTCAGAATATTCCTTTTTTGGAGTTCTCGAACGATGGCGACTGCCGCTTCATTGGAATGCGCTGCGCCGACAATGGCGGCGAAACCAGGCATGCGACCGTCTACCAGTTGGATGCCCCAGGAGCGTAGTTGGATGTCGTCGATGGGACCGTTGAGGTGCCCATCCGCACTGGCTCCTTTGCCATTCCCGCCGGCATCGGGGCTGGTGAATGCGGTTGAACCCGCAAGAACCAGACCCGGGTAAAGCTGCGGTTCCTCACCGTACACAAAGCGGACGCCTTCAATCGCCTCTTCGGCCAGGAGGGTTGCCATTCCCGCGTCCAACGTCTCACCCAGGTAGGGCATCCAGACTTGGCTATCCGGAATGGGATGGAGCATTTTCTTGGCGTGATCGATGACGGGGTTTAAATCACCCAGGGTTTTCACCTCATGCCCCAGCATACCCAGGGCTACAGGCAGATAATAAGCCGTATTGGGGAAGGCAACCGGTGTTTCGGCGCCTTTTTCAGCGATGGCCTTTTGGAGAAGGGCATCGGCTTCGGCCACAACAGCATTTGCGCCGCGCAATGCGCGGGTTGCGATATAACGTGACATGGTCTTTTCCCTCTCTACTTCACCGGATTGCCATAGGCGGCTTCAATGCGCTCAGGCAACGGCAATTCTACAAGTTCGTTCATTCGCCAATCGCCGCTCTTGCCCCACTTGCTGGCGTCATACTCCGGAAGGCCAAGCTCGGCTCGCTTCTTATCGATATGGGCAAGCGAACGACGCACGATCTCATCCGCATCATCAAGAAACTCGAGTCGGCCTTTCACCTTCTTTTCCCAGCCGTCGCTAAGTATTTTGAGCACTTCTTCGCATCCTGATACTGGGTTGGCGTAGCCCATGATGACATAGGCGCCCGAAGCGACGCAGTAGGTAGCGATAGAGATAGCTTTTTCACTCATCCACTCGGGAGCCATTCCGACCGCCGGCACATCGCTGATGTCTTCACCCAACCCGCCTTCGGTCGCCATTTGGGCCAGTACGGTCAGGATGCGCGAGTTATCGACGCAGGAACCCATGTGAAGTACCGGTGGCATGCCGACGGCTTCGCAGACCTCTCGCAATCCAGGGCCTGCGGCTTCGAAGGCTGCCTCGGGGGTCATATACCCTTGCTTGGCACTGGCGATCGCCCCACAGCCGGTCTCAACTACGAGCACATCATTCTTAAGGAATTCGGTTACTACATGGCGATGGGTTTCATCGTGACAGACGCGAGCATTGTTGCATCCGATATTCGCCACAACACCGCGGATGCGACCGGCCATGATGGCATCGTTGAGGGGACGTAGGGAGCCGCGGTAGGATCCACCCAGGGCGTAATTGATGTATTCATGCGAAAAACCTGGAACAAGTTCTGAGTGGATGTCGGGGATGTTGGTTTTGCCGCGTTCAGGGAAGCGGTCCGCCGCTTTACGGACGATCTCCTTGGCGATTTCCATGGCACGTTGCTCATCGAATTGCATATGAGTGGCGCCGGTGATCTTGGCCTTAGGAGAGGTGGTGATGATCTCCGTATGGAATTGGTCCGCCAATTTGACCACGCCCTGCATGATGCACTGGATGTCGACCACCATGGCATCGACCGCTCCGGTGAGGATGGCCAATTCTTGCTGCAGGAAATTCCCCGCCAGAGGGACGCCCTGGCGCATCAGCGTTTCATTGGCGGTACAACAAATCCCACCTAGAGTGATGCCCTTGGCGCCCTTGCTCTTTGCATATTCAATCAACTCGGGATCCTGAGCAGCCGCGACGATCATCTCGGAGAGAGTCGGCTCATGGCCATGAATGATGATATTGACCTCATCCTTCTTGAGAATTCCGAGATTGGCCTGGGATAAGGCTGGACTCGGGGTGCCGAAAAGGACATCGGATAGGTCGGTGGCCAGCATCGAACCGCCCCATCCATCCCCCAGGGCGCAACGCATAGCCTGGTCAAGGAGGTGTTCGGCATCCTGATCATTTCCCATATGGGTTCGATGCATAATCTCCACAACTTCTCGATCGATATTGCGGGGTTTAATACCCAATTTCTCCCAGATTTCCTGGCGCTTGGCAGGAGCCCGTTTTAAATAAATGATTTCACCGAGGGGTTTGCCAAATTCCTCGAGGGCGGCCATAGCTACATCGCGCGCCAGTTCATTTACTGGACGTCCATCAACCTTGACGCCCAAGTATCCCGCCATTTCCTTGAGTTTTGCCACATCGCGCACTTTGTAGTCCGGGGCGTGCCCTTCAGCAGCAGCCAGCAAGGTGTAGGCCAAGTCGCGGCCATGGTCGGAGTGGGCTGCCGCTCCGGCTGCAACCATGCGGGCGTAGTTGCGTGCGGCAACGGTCTCGCGTGTGGCGCCGCAAACACCCACTTGACCTTCTTTTACCAAACGACACGGTCCCATTCCACATACTTTACAGCAAAGCCCATCACTTCCGATCGGGCAAGGCGCCATTGTGTCGGCGCGCGAAAAAGAAGTTTCATAATCCATTTCATCAGCCAGTTTAAGCATGTCGATTGTTGCCTGATCTCGGCTGGCTTCCTCGGGTGATCTAACTCTTTTTGCCATCTCTGTTGTCCTCCAAATTTAGTAACGTCGAAATTCGCCCGACATATCTACGTCGGCCATGTTAGTTTCAGTTACACGAATACCTAATACTTGCCATTGTGGATCACGCTTAATCTTGCTTGCTTCGACCAGCACAGGCGTCTCACCCGCACCGACCGGGTAACCGGCATTTGCGAGGGTTTCCTCAATCGCCGCTGGCTTGAGCACTTTCGGGTTATAGGTGATTATCACTTGCTTCCAAGCGGAGGAAGCATAGATTTCCTCAATCCCCTTGAGTTTTGTCAGGGCATCTCGAACTTTGAGAACGTGGTGGTCGCCGTACATACTTGGGATTTCAAAAAGAAGCTTTTCCATAGGGTCTCTCTCCCATGAGACAAGATTGAATTGACGATAAATCGAAGCGGATGGATGTTGATTTGCTGGGTTGATCTCCGATTTTGTCCGTATGGTAATCCTTATTATGGGAACCCAAGAGATCTGTTGGGAACGGTTCTTCCTACAGATATGATTTCCTCTTGGATAGGCGAGGAAGTGAGGATGAAACCTATTTTTTGATTTACAGGCACACTCAACAGATCTACCGATCGATTCCTCTGCCATCGAAACTAAATCGCTGTAGGCCGCGTCTTGGATGTGGTTTACATGTTGGATGCGTCCCTCCTTTACTGTAATATCAATTATGGACATTATAAAGCTTAGAAGAGAATTCGAGATGATTTTACTCTCACAGGATCCTTTTATGGGGTTATTGTTCACAGTTGGTTTAATGATGCCCCAAGGATATTTCAATCCATTTAGCGAAGATCCGGTCTCCTGTGGACATCGTTTCCATGGAGAAGTAAAACTTGGAATAGCGGTTTCCTGCTTGGCATTCGGTGTGATCATCGCTATTATGTTGTTCATTTCCGCCTTATCCTATAGCCAACAGGGTAAGCCAGGGATTTCCGCAAGGAAATGAAGAAACGATGCCTTTGAGAGTGATGTTAGCAAGCCCTCCTCTAAACTATCGATGACCGCTTGCAGATCATTGCGCACGTACCGTTTGGTTACCTACCTCTGATCTTGGGTAATTTCAGCATTTATATGGATAAATGATACCCCATAATGTGACGGGATGGGGGAAAGTACCCGGAATGCGAAAACGCCCTTGTTTTCAATTATTGAAACCTTGGGCATCGTAAACATCGTTCTAATGCAAGTTACCTAATGAACATAAAGCCCACAATATCGACCGGGGTAGTGGGGAAAGTCACTTTTCTCACCGCCGAGCGTCACAGGCTCTATTAAGGTAATTGAAAGGAGAATTTGTGGGAGTTGAAAGGCAGTAGAAAGGTCGATTTTATGATCACTGCGCTAGAATGGAAGAGCCATAAAGAAGCAAGAAACATTTTTGGGATTTTATGAGGAGCACTCTAATTCAGAGAAAATGACTGAACAATCAGAACATATCGTAAACCAGGTAGATGTAGTCAAATCGCCCTTCCCACAGGCTTTGATGAGTTGTCGTGCCAATCTCGATGCGCTTATTGAGGTTGCACTCCATCCCGGGATCATGGAGGAAGACATTTACCGAGCGCTCGCGGAGAATCTCTCGGCTCGTGGTATCGGTTTTGCCTTGGTTAAACTGACACCCGACGGGGATCATTTTTGGCTTAAAGCCCTTTTCGATCCAGAGGGCACCAGTCACTTTTTCGGTGATATTACTTCCATCGATGAGCCAAAGAAATCTGTAAAAATGAAAGTTGAGTTCTTCTTTCTAGGTGATCTCCCCCAAGGCCAGTCGGTCCTAATCAATTCATTTCGTGATCTGATCGAGGTTGAGGGGGGAGAATATACTGCAAAGATCCTTGATGCTTTTGAAGAGCGTCCTTTGATTGTGTCTCGATTGAGGCATAGGGATGTTACTCCACATTATCTTTTCCTTTGTGGTTGTGATTTGGACACAGAATGGATACCTGATGCGGAAAAGCTCGTGGAGAAACTAGGAAAAGCCCTGGAGATTGTGCGTCTACAAGAGCAACTTCGAACTGTTGAGGCAAAGCATGAAAGGCTATTTCAATCGGTAAAGTCGGGCTACTTGCTGGTACAAATAGATGGTCGAATTGAACAAACAAATTCCTCCGCATTAAGTCTCCTTTATTTAGAACGAGAGGATCTGGTTGGCAAAAACATTTTTGATGTTCTTCCAGAATGTCGCGCTTGGATCGGCAGGGATGGACGAATAGACGAAGGGAGCGAATCAAATAGGCTTGAGATGGAATACCATAGGGAGGTAGGCAAGATCAATTATCTCCTTATTGAATATCATCCGATTAGTGCTGCAGGGGATGGGAGCATTTTAATTAGGATCAATGACCTTACAGAGCGTTGGCGGCTCGATGAGATCGTGCGAAGGCTGGGAAAATTGAAGGATGGCATGGCTGAGCATCTTTCAGTGGGGATGATCTTGCAGGATTCACATGGTTTCTTCGCTCATGTGAATGAAACGGCCTCCCGAATTCTGGGGTATCGGGTGGAAGAACTTCTTGGCGGACATTGGGAAATGATTCTCCCGCTGGATCAGCAGATCATCTTCCGCCAAGCGACTCTACGAAGAATGTCTGGGGAAAGCAACCGCTATGAAATCCAACTCTTACATAAAAATGGCAAAAGGGTGGATGTGCTTTTAAGCGAAAGCCCATACCAAGAGAATGGGCATCATGCGGGTACATTCACATTTATCACCGACCTTACGCACCTTCGGCAAGCAGAAGCGAAGATCCTACAACAGAATCGCGAATTACATCGCGCTTTGGAACGACTGACTGCCCTCAACCAGGCCGCCTCGGGCGCACTGAATGCACTCGACGCGGAAACCATCATGGCCAAAGTAGGCGAGGAATTGCGTCAGCTGGGGATGATTTGTCTGATCGCCACTCTTGATCCCAAGATACTCGAATGGGTAATCCAATATGTCAGCGCCCCCCTTCAGGTGGTGAGTCATGCTCAGCAATTCTCCGAAACAGTAGACATTGTGCGTCTGCCGGCGGATATCAAGGATCCCTGGGTATTGCTGCTCCAATCCGGTGAAACTCTCTTTGTTGAAGATCCAAACGCTGCCGTACAAGGTTTGGTGTCGCATAGTGCGCCTTTTGAAATTCGCATGAAGGGTTATGAGGCATGTCCACGCATCCTTGCACCCTTGTCGAATGGGTGTCGACTCTCAGGAGTATTAGTGGTTTGTGGGGAGGATCTAACAGCAGAAGATATTCCTACCGTGACGGCATTTGCCAACCACCTTTCCATTGCTTTGGAGAAGGCGCGCTTGTCCGCCAGTACCCTGGCTCAGGCCAAGTTAGGCCAAGTTCTGGCGGACCTTGCGGCAGCAGCCAACAAAGAAAGCGATATGGCACGTTTGCTTGAGACGACAGGGGAAATGATCTTATCGGCCTTGGGGCTGCCTTTTGGATTCTTCTCTCTGTATGACCGTGAGAAAGGATCAATCCATGTGCTGGTTTCCATTTGCCTAGAGCAAGGGAACCCTCGTGAAGATTGTCCACTCCCCGGAAATTGTTTCAGCTTAGATGCTCATCCCATACTATCCAAGGTGTTTACAACTGAGCAAATCGTTTGGAACCCAATAACCTCTTTCGGATCAGGAACAGCAGGGGAGGGAAGCGCCTTTCCTGGTACTTCTATTCTTGTTCCCATGCTGGTTTCAGGTAAAACCATTGGGTTAGCCACTTTATCCTTAGGAGAGACTGAAAGGCAATTAAGCCAGGATGAACTAACCTTCCTTAGGACTGGTGTAGAACAGATCAGTGTGGCTTTTGAGAAGGCCCGATTAACCGCGGAAGCAGAACTAAAAACTCAGGCTGACCATTCTTTGGCTGCATTGGTGGAACATACTTTGGCAAGTCGAGATGTGGATGAAGTTGTCGGGGCTGCAATGCGAGGCGTGACAGATCTTATCCCCTCTCATTTCGTGTGTATAGCGAAGCTCGATTTAGAGGGGCAGATCGCAGAGGTATTGGGGGTGATGGGGGGTGAAGGGGGAGGTCTTCGTAAAGGTATGCGACTCCCCTTGGAAGAGTGGGGAGCAACACAGAATTTGTTGGCTGGTGAAGAAGTATGCTATCGGAGTGGTAATAAGGACTGCAAAGGCTTCTCTGGCATTCAGAAGTCATTTCAACAGGGTGTGAAAGCCTGGCTATTGGTTCCATTACGATTTCAGGGCGATGTTTTCGGTATGTTGGCAGTTGCCAGCAAAGAAGAGGATGCCTTTAAGGCCGATCATGTGCTCCTGGCGAAGCGCTTCGCGGGCCATTTGGCCGTCGCGCTTACCAATGCAGGCAACTACGAAAAAGCTCGTCAGAGAGCGGATGAGCTGGCGGCACTATATGATCTCGCCTTGGAGATCTCAGGTCAGTTAGATCTACCGTCTCTCTTTCGAACATCCCTTCTCCGGACTACTCAACTATTGGATGCAACCATGGGAGCGCTGTTTTTGATCGACGAGGCCATGCAAAAAATGACCTTAGTGGCAGAACATCGCTTGCCGGGTACGCCTTCACTTCCTCAGCTGAAGCGAGGTCAGGGCCTTGCAGGAAAAGTATGGGCAGAGGCAAAGGCGATCTCCCTTTGGAAATCACGTGATCTGGGCGACCCTCGATGGTTGGAGGCGTGTTATTCCAAGGGTGCCGCGTTGGGGGTGCCGCTCTACTCGGACGGTGAAATAAGGGGGGTGCTGGCTATTTATGATCCGGCTAAGGGGCGTGGGTTCCACTCGGACGAGGTGTGTCTACTTGAGCGGATGGCAGCTCAAATTGCTCTTGGAATTGAAAATGTTGAAAAGCATGATCAGATTAAACGTCGTGCCAATCAGTTGAGGGTTGTCAATGATTTGGCCCGTCGTATCGGGACTGTTCTCGAACAGAAACAACTTTCCCGTGAAATCGTCCGTCGCGTAGCTCAATCTCTAAATGTTGAATTGGTCATCCTATTTATTATGGAGGGCGATGAGCTTGTCGAAGCAACTACATATTCCCTTCCCGAGGATACCTATGGCGATTGGGAGCCATTGAGATTAAAGATCGGGAAAGAGGGTATCTGTAGCATTGTGGCCAGTGAGGGAGAGCCAATTCTGGTACGTAACATCGAGGAGGATGCTCGATACATTCGTGTTTTACCCGCCGAATCGAAAATCCAATCCGCGTTGGCAATCCCTCTGAAGCTAAAAGGCACGGTGGTCGGTGTGCTGTTCACTGGCAGTGAAAAGGTGGCCGCATTTGATCAAACTGATATGGATGCAATGCAGGCTTTGGGGGCGCATATCTCCACCAGCATGGAAAATGCAAAACTCTATGAAGAGTCGAAGCAGGTCCAATCGAAATTAGTCGAGTCGGAGAAATTACGATCTCTGGGACTGATGACCAGTGGGATTGCTCATGATTTCAACAATCTGCTCTCAGTCATCATGGCTCGTGCAGAACTCGCTCTCAGCCAGATCGGGAATGAGAAAGTTCGACGTCACCTGGAACAGGTTATCGCCTCCGCACGCGATGCAGGCGAGACCATCCATCGTCTGCAGGATTTCGCTCGTACACCCCAAGACACCACCGATTTCACTGAATTGGACCTCAATCAAGTGGTAAAGGAAGGGATCGAGATCAGCCGCCCTCGCTGGAAGGATCAAGCCCAGAGCGACGGTATCCGCATTGAGGTTGTGACGGATTTGTGCGCGGTGAAGACCATTTTCGGGGCTGCCGTTCAGCTTCGAGAAGCATTGGTCAACTTGATTTTTAACGCGCTGGAAGCGATGCCGGAGGGCGGAAGCCTGAAGATCCGGACCTGGATGAGTGAGACGGGAGCTTTTCTGGAGGTCTCAGACACGGGCGTAGGCATGACGCCCGAGGTGAAAGAACAAGTTTTCGTGCCCTTTTTCACAACCAAAGCAGGTGGAACTGGATTAGGTCTGTCGATGGTTTATAGCGCCGTACAGCGCCATGGGGGGACGATCGATATCGAAAGTCAACCCAGTCTAGGGACAGCTGTAACGATTTGGCTGCCTGCCAATCCCACGATACGGATCGCGCAGAATCTTGAATCCAAATCATTCTTGTCCGTCAAGGTGAAACCGCTCACGATTTTGATCGTGGAAGATGAGGAACCGATTCGTGAAAGTCTGACTGAGGCTTTCACCCGCGCCGGTCACCATGTGCTTTCCGCTACGAATGGGATGGAAGGACTAGAACGCTTCTTAGAAGCGGATGAGTTGGATATCGTCTTTACTGATTTGGGGATGCCAAGACTATGTGGTTGGGAATTGATCGAAGAGTTGCGCAATTTTGACGCCTCACTACCAATAGTGATCCTCTCCGGCTGGGGAGAAGAGGTCGATCCGGTGAGGGTCTTGCGCTACGGTGTCTCAAAAGTGATCACCAAGCCTTTTGAAGTCCCCCAGTTGCACGCCGTGCTCAGCGAGGTGATGAATTCGAGTAAGGAAAACCCTTCTCTTCAAAGTTGATCATATTCCAGTCAATAAAACACCTCCCATCGGTTTCAAGCCCATGGGAGATGTTCTGGTTATCCAAGTATGCCCTTCGAGTTTGGTAGAAAAGGCCACAATTGTTTTCTAGTATTTGAACACATGTAAACGCATATTGGAATCTCGCCCACGCTAATGATTCTTATTCGATAACAAGCAGATAGGCGGGGTTAGAGGCCCGCCCTACGTTAATTATTTTTAGTTGGCTGCTAATGTCTACCAGCGACTCAAATCGCGGCCAGATCTGCAAAGTATGCCCTTGCATGGACTTCGATATCAACCTCAAACTACAAGGTTTAGCTATTATCTGA